>CAYRVZ010000191.1:0-6218 GCA_964427815.1 uncultured Saprospiraceae bacterium
GGGCTTCCGCTAATATTAAATGGACAGGTAACTTGGTATAAGGATTATAAGTTTTAAGAACCACATAATCAATTTTTGGGCCGACCGTTAAAGCTGTATTTGAAGGAAGTGTCCAAGGCGTAGTCGTCCAAGCAAGAAAATACAAATTTCCTTCCTCAATACCCTCAAACATGGGCGCGGATAATTGATTCTTGATTACCTTAAACTGCGCAACCAATGTGGTGTCAGTCACATCTTTGTAGGCGCCAGGCATATTCAATTCATGCGTGCTTATTCCTGTGCCAGCAGCTGGAGAAAAAGGCTGAATAGAAAGCCCTTTGTATAATAAATTTTTATCATATAATTGCTTAAGCAAATACCAAACAGACTCGATATACTCATTTTCGTAAGTAATATAAGGATTGTCCAAATCCACCCAATAGCCCATTTTGACCGTAAGGTCGTCCCAAACATCTTTAAATTTAAGAACCGTTTCTTTACATTTTAGGTTATATTCATCTACCGTAATCTTAGTACCAATATCTTCTTTGGTAATCCCCAGATCTTTTTCTACTTTTAATTCTACGGGAAGACCATGTGTATCCCAGCCTCCCTTACGGGAAACGCGCTTACCCTTTAAAGTTTGAAATCGACAAAACATATCTTTGACAGTTCGGCCCATAACATGGTGGATGCCAGGCAGACCATTAGCAGAAGGAGGTCCTTCATAAAAAACAAAGGTATTCTTGCTGTCTCGTTGTGAGATACTCTTTTCAAAAACGCTATTGTCTTTCCAAAATTGAAGTAATTCTTTATCTATTTCAGGTAAATTGAGTCGTTTAGGTACTTGGTACATCAGTCATGTTTTGTATATGAACGAGTTTTATCCTTGGCTAGTTCCTTGGGGCAAAAAACTCAAAATGAAGCCACAAAGCTACGAATTGTTATTTGAATAGTGTCCATGCTGCATGACCTGATGTGTTTGTTTGGTACTTCCCATTCGGTAGCCATCAGATTTGCTGAGCATGTAATGCATGATATAGAAAAAAAAAGTATTTATACTAGCGATACTGGTCATAGGGCAATGTATTAAGTTAAAAAAAATATATTATACATCTCCTTTTAAGTAACTTGTTGTTTATCAGTGTTTTATATTATGTTTGTGAAAGGCTAAATTCAACTTGAAACGCTGTATCTTACGAAAATACCGTATTTAGGGTATGTAGTTTGGAGCCAATAGGTCTATCTTTGTTTTATCGTTTTAAAGACGGTGGAGAAATTAATGAAGACCATGAACATATCGCTCCTATTTTCCCAAAGATAGGTCTTGCAGATTTTGTCTCCTTAGTTATAGGTAGAAACATAGCGTTTCTATCGTTATTTTGTTGACCAAAACCGAAATTCGCATGGCAAGGCTTATCCTTTTGCTAATATCCTGTCTTATATCTAGTGGACTGTACAGTCAAGTGACGCTACAAGCGCCTACATTAACCCAAGATCCAAATCAAGAATTTCTTTTAGAAGTAATCGTAGTAAATGGTTTCACAGACATTAGTTCCATTAGCTTTACATTGCAGTGGGATACTGATGTTATTGAATTTGTTGATACTGACACCTTTGGATTACCGCCAGGTTTTGGGGGGAATCCTTATGGGTACGATTTATTAAACGAAGGGCGCTTAAAGTTTTTATGGATTCATAGCTCTTCAGAATCCAGCCTAGAAGACGGTTCCACCTTAATGAGGCTTAAATTTAAAACAATAGGAGATGCTGGCAATAGTACTCCGCTTGAATTTGTTGATAATGGCGAATTGAAGGTAGCCGCAATTTCTGGTGGTGGTAATCCAATCGAAGTAATGACTAATGTAGGTGAAGTGCAAATAACGCCTGTTGACATAATATCAATTGAAGAAATAACTACATACACTATTTCTCCTAATCCAAGTGCAAGTAATATTCTTGTTCATCTTTCTACAAATGAGCAGGTTGATTTAACATGGTCTATTTATGACTTTTCGGGAAAAGAGATTAAACTTGAATCCATACAAAAAATCATAGGACAACATACAATACAAATCGATAGGGATATTTTTCCCGCCCCAGGTATATATATTTTTTCTATAAGGAGTCCACGTGGAGTGCTTACGCAAAAAATGATAATCCAATAACTGTTCTTCATCCCAAACGCTTAAAAATGATGAAAAAATTACTAATTATTACTCTTTTGGCTGCTATGTTTTCCTTTGGAGCCAATGCCCAAGTTACTTTGAATTTTAACCCATTGGTTAGCTCCGCTGTCGTAGGGGATACAGTGACAGTGACCGTAGAAGGGGTGGGAATGGATGATATTGCGGGATTTCAGGCCGGACTAAAATGGGATAGCACCATTATTAAAACTGTTGATGCCAACATGCCCGTTCAAAATGTACATTCAAATTTTACAGGCTTTGGTGCGAACCAAAGCAGTGCGGATACCTTGGCGCTTGTCTCAATAGAGATTCCTGCGGTAAATGTGACAGGAAATTTATTTGAAATTTCCTTTATTGTTCAAGCTATAGGTAGTACCGATTTGTATTTTGCAGGTACGGAGATTCTAGATGGAAATTTTTCAGCTTATACCGTAACGACCCAAACAGCAACCATTACTGGAACGAGTGGAACTGTCGCTAATCCATTGCAATTAGACGTTGCGTCTGTTTCCGCAATAGAAGGAACAACGGCCTGTGCAGAAGTTACCGTAACGGCCGATTTTGTTGATATCACCCAATTGGATTTTAGCTTAGAATGGAACAATAGCATTGCCGGTTTTAATAATACGATGGCTTTGAATAGTAGTCTAGCGGGCGCAACTTTCAATACTAGCCAAACAGGAAAGTTGGGCTTTGAATTTAATTCGGCTACAGGAGTAGATTTGTCCGCAGGGGCCGTTTTATTTAGTGCTTGTTATGTAGCAGATGGTTCAGCAGGCTCTTCAACGCCAATCATCTTTGGAGATAATCCAGTAGTAACCGTAGTTGAGAATAGCACAGGAACAATTGGGCATACTTTCACAAATGGAAGCTTCGCAAGCAATAACGCAACACCGCCAGATACCATCTTCCTACATTTTAATCCCGCGGTATCCTCAGCAGAAGTGGGAAGTACAGTCAATATTGCTCTTGAAATAGAGGGGACAAAACCAGTAGCCGCAGTGCAATTGGGTTTTGAATGGGATCAGGCTATCATTCATACGCTAGACTCCTCCGATCCAGTAACCAACGTAAATCCATTATTTAATACGGGAGCAGGTGGTGGATATATCGCTAACCAAGAAATAGTAGGGCAAATAGAAGAAGATACTTTATCTTTTGCTTGGGTGGATGGAACAGAACACAATCTATCAGGCGTTTTATTTGAGATACCCTATGTTGTTCAGGCTGAAGGAATGACGGACATTTTTATTACAGGCACTGAATTTTTGAGAGCTAACTTAGACGAATATGTTGTCGTTTTTGATACGGCAAAAATTACAGGACTACCTACAACGAACGGAGTTCCTGCAAAATTAGCTGTTGAAATGGTCAGTACAGACATGGGCACAACGACCTGTGCGCAAGTATCTGTTTTGTCAGACTTTACTGACATTACAAAATTAGATTTTAGTTTAGACTGGGACAATAGCATCGCTTCCTTTTCTAATACGATGGCATTGAATACAGCGCTGTCTTCAGCCACTTTTAATACCAGCCAAACAGGAAAATTAGGATTTGAATTTAATACCACAACCGGGGTGACATTGGCTCCCAATGATGTCCTGTTTAGTGTTTGTTATATGGCAGTTGGTGCTGCATCATCAAGCACACCCATTGCCTTTGGGGATAGCCCAGTAACCACAATCGTAGAAAATAGCAATGGGGATATAGGCGGATTATTTACGAATGGTTCTTTTAGTATCAATAGCGACGGAAGCGACTTAATATTAACCATCCCAGATGTAACAGGAATGACAGGTACGAATGTTTGTGTACCTATGACGGTTGAGAATTTCACGGATATTACGGCCGTGAGTTTCAGTTTAGCGTGGGATACCAGTATATTAACCTATACAGGCGCAACCATTGCAAATGTACCTGGCGGCTCTAATCCATTGGGGAGTTTAAATGAAAATAGTGTAGCAAATGGAGCGTTAGGCTATATTTATTTTAGCTTTTCTAACACTCCTATTACGTACCCAGCCGGAACAACTTTATTGGATGTATGCTTTGATGTTATCGGAAATATTGGAGACGTTAGTCCCATTACATTTACGAATACACCTATTGATTTTTCCTCAGCCAATAGCGATGGAAATGTTGTTTTAACGACTCATAATGGTAGCTTAACCATCCCCAGCTCAAACCCGCCAATTGTCATCAATCCTACGGTCAATAACCTTAGTTGTAATGCCACTAATGATGGTAGTATACAATTAGCTCCTACGGGTGGAGATGGTACTTTTTCTTATGCCTGGACAGGGCCAGGTGGCCCACATTCTGGAGCATCATTAACAGGTTTGGGAGCCGGTATCTACACCGTTATGGTTTCGTCTAATGGTGAAACGGCTACAGGAACTTATACTTTAACAGAGTCTGGATTTACCTTAAGTCTGGTGTCTTTGATTAATGAAGCGAATCCACCTGGAGGTAATGGCAGTATTGAAATAACGCCAAGTGGTACAGGCAATTATGCGTATGTATGGACGGGTCCAGGAAGCCCCTTTTCAGATGCTTCTAGTATTAATAATTTGGCTGCAGGAAACTATTCTGTAGTCGTGACGGATGATGACGCTTGTACGGCTAGCATGGCGTTGGAAATAAAGACTTTGACCGCTACTGGAGCCTTTACAAATCCTATTTGTAACGGTGAAACGAATGGTACTATTACGATAGATGTCTTGGGCGGAACGATGCCTTATACGTATCAATGGAACCCAAATAATCTAACAGGATCCTCTCCTTCTGGGTTAGGAGCTGGATCTTATTCAGTAACCGTTTCTGATGGAACAGGCGCTCAGATTGTACTTCCTTTTAGTTTGGTCGATCCAGCAGCCATTAATATACAACTGGATGGAATAGTAAATGAAGATTCAGGTATGAATAATGGTGCTGTGAATATTACGGCTACAGGAGGAACAGGTGCATTAACTTACCTATGGACCGGTGGTACGACTGAAGAAGATTTAATAGGGGCTGCAGCTGGTGTGTATTCAGTCACTGCCACAGATGCAAGTGGTTGTTCAGCTACAGCGGGACCTTTTAATATTATTGTAACAGGAGCACCCGAAGCGACTTATTCCGTAGATGATGTGAATTGTAACGGTGAATCATCGGGGTCTATTACCATCTCAGCAATATCAGGAGGTGCAGCTCCCTATACGGTTACTGGGATCGGTGCATCACAAACTAATTTACCAATCGTTTATAATAATCTCGCTGCGGGGTCTTATACGATAATGATAACAGATGCTAACTCTGTTGAGACAACGGTGGATATCTTAGTTCAAGAACCACAGCTATTACAGGTTACAGGTGTTGCAATAACACCAAGTTCTGGTAGTGATGGTGCAATCAGTTATACAGTATCTGGTGGGACACCAGGCTACACTTTTGATTGGAGTGATGATACTTATGACGGGCAAGAAGATATAAGTGGATTAGCTGCTGGTAATTATACCGTAGTAATTACGGATGATAATGGATGTGCCACTACGGAATTTTTTGAGGTCATGAACGCTAGTTTACCTGTTGGAGCCTTTCAAGTGGCAGATGCCAATTGTAATGGCGATGCTTCTGGTTCAATTACAGTCTCTTCAATTACAGGTGGAGTCGCGCCTTACACCGTTACTGGAATTGGGGCGCCCCAATCTGATTTACCCATTACTTATACTATGCTAGTGGCAGGATCTTACAACCTGACCATTACGGATGATAATGGACTAACGAGTACCCTTTCCCCGCAAGTGGGTCAGCCAGAAGCTTTAGTGATTAGTAATATTAACATTACGGCTACGGCTTCTAATAATGGAGTGATTATGTATGACGTAAGTGGGGGGGCACCTGATTATACTTATGATTGGGATCATGATGCATATGATGGTATTCAAGATATATTTGGATTGGTGGCGGAGGACTATTCTGTTACCGTTACCGATGCAAATGGGTGTACCATAATCCAGACTTTTACTGTACCTTCAGTTGATCCTTTAGTAGCGGTAGTGTCTT
>CAYRVZ010000192.1:0-2585 GCA_964427815.1 uncultured Saprospiraceae bacterium
CAATTGGGGAGCACCTGGAAATGGGTTAGTCACTGCACATGCAGATGCAGAGGGTTCACAAAATATAAGCACTATATGCAAACCCAATATTGTTGATGATTCCTTAATCGTATACCCATTCACAGCAAATAATTTTTTTATATCTCAATGGACTGGCCCTGGCGGTTTTACTTCAAACGAATTGATTCTAAACGCGCCAATGGATTCTATTCTGTTAGGTCAATATACTCTTATCGCTACCGCCCCTAGCTATGGTTTCACACGTGAATGTTCCGTCTTTCTAGAACAAGTAGAGGACTGCCTCTTTGCATATAATATTATCATAAAGAAACCAACGGAATGTGACTCCTGTGATGCATCCGTTGTGCTGAATGTTTCAGATGGTCTCAATCAGGAACTCTCCTATGAGTGGTCTAATGGGAGTACCTCCCAAAATAGTTCGACCTTTTGTGTTGGTTCAGGTAGTGTAACGGTAACAAATTCATCTGAATGCCAATTGACCATTCCTTTTAATATTGAGTGTGAAAAACCAAGTTGCCCAAGTGAAAAATTACTCTGTGTTGAAATATTAGAAGAACCTGAAGCTAAATTTTCAACTCTACCGGCTACTCAAAACGGTGTGGTCAATATCTGTGAAGGAGGTACCGTTTTTTTTAATAATGAAAGTATTGGTGCCACCATTTTTGAGTGGAATTTTGGAAATGAAAATATGGAAAGCACTATCAATGGAGAACAAACCTATTCAAATCCTGGTACTTATCAAGTAGCCCTAATCGCTAGAAACGATTGCTTTTGTGGGGATACGGCCTTTGTTACAGTCATTGTGTCCAATGCCGTAACACCTTCTTTTGATTGTGTTGGAACCATTTGTGAAGGGGAAACGGTAACTTATTCCTCGGCTGCTAGCTGTGGTAATTTCAATTGGACTATCACTGGAAATTATACTATAATCGATGGTGGAGGGATCAGTGATAACTATGTCGAGATAGAATGGATTACTGGTCCTTCTGGTACAATTGAACTATCCGTATCTGACTGTTCTGGTGCAAACTATTGCTTGGAACCTACCCTAGCTGTGATACCCATTCTCTCTAACGATGAGACAATAGAAGGTCCGTCTTCTGCTTGCCGACAAGACGAGGTTTCTTATTCAATTAATGATTATATTGCCACAGATTTTATATGGACAATTTCTTCTGGCGGCATCATTTTGGACGGACAAAACACAAATTCTATCCTTGTTCGCTGGACAGGAAACCCTTCCATAACAACTCCACAAAGTATATCGGTTGACTATAATAATTGCTATTTGGGCTGTGGCGGCAGTGACCAAAAAGATGTTTTTATATTACCTAAATTTTATGTTGAGGGAGATATTGAATCTTGCACCAATGGGACTAGCACTCATACTGCTAGAGAAGATCTAATAAGTGGTAATTTAGTAAGTTGCCATTGGACACTTTCCAGTAATGGTTCAATAATTTGGAGCTCTACAACCCCTAGCCCCCAGATCAATTTAGACTGGGATTTGCTATCTCCTGTTGCAGGAAAATATTTGCTTACAGCGATTCCCAATAATGCGTTATCGGTTTGCGGAAGCGAATACGTCACCTCCCTTAATCTAGTCGAACCTCCCGAAGCCCCAACAGCCATAAACGGAGTCACTGAAATATGCGCAGGAGCTACCTACACCTATGAAGTTATTTCTTCAAATCCAAATAATATTTTTAATTGGATAATCTATGATGGAAGTAATATTACCAATCAAACTGGAAAAAAGATCAATGCAACATTTGGAAATACTCCTCCTTATTCTATTTTTGTTAATCAGACAAACTCGAATGGTTTGTCCTGTGTATCTGCAAATACAAGTATCAACCTAACGCCTATTGTAGGCATTTCAATAACTGGGGCAAACGAAGTTTGCGAAGAATCTACAAGTTCTTACACCGTAAAAGAACTAGGTAATGTCACTTATGACTGGGCCATTACTCCAGCCAATGCGGGGACTATCATTACTGGACAAGGTACACATACAATTGATGTTTTTTGGCATGGTCCGTATACAGCCGAGGTAGCCGTTTCCATGTGCAGTGTTTCTGAAAAAATGGGTGTTACCGTTATCGGAAAACCAGAACCCACTATAAGCGGAGATTTATTCGTTTGTCCAGGAGCCTATACGATCATTGGTACCGATGAAACATACAACGCTTATCTTTGGCAGGATGAAAATAGTAATTTAGTATCTGTAAATTCAACCGCTTCTGTCTATGAAGGTGCTTATGAGTTAATTGTAACCAACAGTACCGGCTGCACCAATAATATAGCATTTGAAATAGAAGGATACCCAGATCCTGAAATTAATATATCTGTTAATGGCAGTCGAACTCGGTGTTACACTGGCACATCCCCAGACCCTGCTGCAGCAATACATGCCACTGAAATCCCAACAGGTTATTCCTATCAATGGTATCATAATGGAAATACCCTTTTGGGAGAAACTACTTCAACATTACTCACTACAGCTTTTGGCGAATTCCAAGTAGCCGTTGTAGACATTTATGGCTGTGAAACGTATTCCAACA
>CAYRVZ010000192.1:2685-6200 GCA_964427815.1 uncultured Saprospiraceae bacterium
AACCCAAACCTACCCCAAAATTGTGTCGGCGGAACTAATGTTCAAATGTCTGTTTTGAGTACTAGCGTCTGTAACGTTTACGACTTTCAAAATAACTCACCCAATTATGACCCAAGTACAGTCCAATGGTATTTTGACGACCCTGGAAGTGGCGTAAATAATAACTCAAGTATAGAAAGCCCCAGTCATTCCTTTTCAAAAGAAGGACATTTCATTGTTACCTTGACGGCACAAACACCTGCAGGCTTACTTTGTTGGGATTCCAAATTAGTAACAGTACCCCTGTTTTCTAATTTTGACTTTGGCACAGCTTGCGCAAATGAGCTGGTTCAATTTGAAGACTTAACGGGCTTTCTCCCAGGTGAAGTAATACAAACTTGGTCTTGGGATTTTGGAGACCCAAGCAGCTCAACGAATACTTCAACTATACAAAACCCTAGTCATTTATTTTCAAGTGCAGGTACTTTCCTGGTCACCTTAACTACTACAAATACTGGAGGCTGTACTTCTACCATCACAAAAGAAGTCATCATTCAAGCTGCCCCTAATATTGCATTTGACAAGCCTGCCAACACCTGTGAATTGACTGCCTTAAACTTTTTAGCGCAAGCTTCTACAAATGTTGTTTCCTATGAATGGGATTTTGGTGAACCTACTAGTGGAGCGACAAATACATCCGAAATAAAAGCACCTTACCATGCGTATGACAAAACTGGAAATTATCAAATAACCTGTCAAGTAACTAATATTTGGGGCTGTGTCAATAATGAAACAAAAACCATTTCTGTCACTCCAAATACTTTGAGCGGAGCCATTACTTTCAGCACACCCTCTCCTATCTGCGAAGGCTCAACGACAACATTAAGTGCTCCTGTTGGAGGTTCTTCATGGATTTGGTCAACGGGTGCAAATACCGAGGTTATAAGCTTATCAACAGCTGATGCTGTTAACGTCATCATGACGAATGCAGAAGGTTGTAGTTACGCAAGTCCCATAGTAATATTAGAGGTCATCCCAGAGCCATCTGCTACTATCCAAGCCATCGAATATGATGAATTCGGGCAAGCCGTGAACGCAATTTATAATAGTTATTCAACCTGTGAAGGAGAAGATGTTTTCCTTCAAGTTGATCAAAATGGCAACTATACCTACACTTGGTCTAATGGAGCCATTGGCAATGAGCTATCATTTACAGAAGCGCGAAACAACTTGCTTGGTGCAGGGACCTATACTTTTGACGTAAGTATTTTAGACAATGCTACCGGTTGTACAAATACGGCTGGGCCTTTTGAAGTTGTGATTCACCCTTCCCCAACAAACATTCAAATCTCTTCAAATGCGACTCCTCCGATTTGTGCCAGCCAATTAACAACACTCTCTGTTGACAATCCTCAGACGGACATGACCTATGTTTGGAATACAGGTGTATTTGCAAATGATATCAAAGTGAGTATTGGAGGAGATTATTTTGTCAAAGGCATCACCACCTTTGGATGTAGTGGCGAAAGCAACACAATCATCGTGAAATCTGGACCCAATATCAAAAAAATACCCAATGGATGTCACACTCGATGTGCGCCTGATACTATTTGCTTACCTGCCCTTCCTACAGTAACTAGTTACCAATGGTATATAAATGATGTTCCCATTGCTAGCCCAGCAGGCAATGTAGCGAATTTAGTGGCAAAAGAAAGTGGTACGTATCACGTTGTCATGGTTGATAATATGGGTTGTGAAACAGTGTCAGACGATTTAAACTTAGATTTATTCATTGGCACTGGAACGTTTAACGGATCCGTTTATATGGATGTTAATGATAATGGTATTATTGATTCGGGTGATACCTTGGTCAGTGGAATTGACATTATCATCAATTCAAATGGCACACCAGTGGATACTACTACTTCTGCAACAGATGGAACTTATTCATTTAATGATATTCCTGCGATAGATTATCATTTAGAAATTGATATCAATGGTTTACCCAAGAATATTTACCCAGTTTACAATCCAATTGATAGTAGCCTAGTTGGGTGTGATGATGTGGAGGTAGTTGACTGGTTGTTACACGTATCATGCAGTCTCGATACAACATTGGTCCTTGATACTATCTGTTTTGGCGAAACGTATGTACTGAACGGAACAACTATTGTTCCCAATACCCCTACCACGATTATATATACTGATGAAATAGGTTGTGACTCCGTAATCATAGCCACCATTGAAGAACTTCCAAACTATAACCTAACGACAACATTAATTGGTTGTGAAGGCGATAGTGTAGCCTATAACGGTGTATTCTATTTAGTGGGTACGACACATCAAGTTTCTTTGGTAAGTCAGGAAGGATGTGATTACATTGAAACGATAATAGTTCTCCCCTACCCCAGTAGCGCAGTGACAGCTTTTAATATTGATGTTTGCACAAATGAAATGGCGACCTTTAACGGAACTGAATATGCTCCTGGCACTCAAACAATTGTCACTTTAAACAATCAAGTTGGTTGTGACTCTTTAGTCAATTTAAGCGTAAATTCAACACCACCAATTGCATTTACTACCACTACAAATGAACCTTGCTGGAATAGTAATGCAGGAGAGATGAGCATTCCGAATACCACGGGTGTCGGTCCTTTTGAATACTCACTCGACGGTGTTAATTATCAAGCCACTCCAAAATTTGATAATTTAAAACCCAATACTTATAGCTTACATATTCAAGATGCGAATGGCTGTGAGGCTACAGAATCCGTGACTATTATTCCTTTACCTAGACTAACATTTGAGCTTATTGCACCTGACTTGCCCTGTGATGGGCTAGATGTGCAGGTTACTTCTACGATACTATCCGGAGATTTTTCCAGCTTATCATACATTTGGAGTACTGGCCAGACGACTCCTGAAATATCAGCGAACCAAGCAGAAAGTTATGCATTAAGTATTACAAATGATTGTGAAACCGTTTCTAATGACATTCAACTTTTATACGAAGCAGATCGAGATGAATACATCTACATCCCAAATAGTTTCTCTCCGAATGGGGATGGGAAAAATGACATTCTAGAAATAAATATTGCCCCTAATGTCATTGTAAAATCTATGGAATTGAATATTTACGATAGGTGGGGAAATCTCATATTCCAATCAAATGACTCCCTTACCGGTTGGAATGGTAATGAATTTAATTCTGGTGTATTTGTCTATCACCTGAAAGCGAAATTAACAAGTTGTGGTAGGACATTTGATTACGCAAGGCAAGGTGATATTACTTTGATAAATGGGTCGAGATAATAGCAGTCTGTTTTACGTAGAATTTAACTGTCTTTAAACCTATCCAAATACCCAAGCAACAAAATTGCTTGGGTATTTTTTTATGTAGAAAATCTTGGGGCAAAGAAAAAACAATCGCCTCAATGCTCAAACCTACTACAACCGCCTAGCTCAAAAAACATTTTTTGAGCTTTTTAAAATACCTTTCCATAGGTTTTCCTCTTTGCAAGAAAACCGAATGGCAC
>CAYRVZ010000193.1:0-6164 GCA_964427815.1 uncultured Saprospiraceae bacterium
ATAATTTGCAGGGACTTGTTTAATGATAATGTCCTCCCCTAATCTATCAAAGCCTAATTTTTCATCCCGTAAGAGGGCAACAAGATCCCATTCTATACTTTTATTAGAAAGTTGAAAAAAGGAAATTTTTCTAGATTTGATTAAGGCTACATTGTAAGAGAAGTTGACTTTATAGTCCTTTTCGAGTCTTTCAAATATACGTATTAAGGAGGTATTCTTAAAAAAATCTCCTTGTGCATATAATTGCGGGGCAGCAAATAAAAATATGGCTACAAATAAAAATCTTCCTAGAAAGCATGATCCTTTCTTTTGATTACTTGGAAGAGATTTTGATTTGTTTATTATCATTTGAGATTTCGTAGGTCAAATTCATTGTGCTAGTAATGATGGCCAATGCTTTTTTGAGATCTTTATTAGGTAATACACCCGTAAACTGTTGATTCAGATTAATTCCTTCTGAATCAATGTCCAAGATATACTGTCTTTCCATCTCATCAAAGACTTCTTGCAAAGAATTTTCAAAAAACTTTGATTGACCATTCATCCATGTAGGGTTATTGCCCGCTACTTGGAGCTGTTTCATTGTATTTTTAGTAATTTTCACCCCTTGTCCTTTAGATATTATACTCGCCTGATTATACCCAGAAACTTGCACCCTACCTTCAAAGCATTTTACTTCAAATGTAGCGCCTCTGTCATACACATCAAACTGAGTACCAAGCACTTTAGTTTCTCCATGCACTGTTTTCACCGTAAACTGTTCACCCTTGGCAACTTTAAAGAAAGCCTCACCAGTCAAATTAATTGTTCGGTTGTGCTTCCAGTCCCATTTAGAGTATTTCAGCTTCGAACCTGCATTTAAGGTAACCATAGAACCATCTGGCAATACAACTTCTTCGACAGTACCTACATTTGCAAAGTATTCCTGCGGGCGTATATTCACCGAGTACCAAAAACCAATTCCAACCAACAAGACAGCTACCGCTGCGATGCGGAAGTACATTGGGCGTAGATTTTTACGTTTAGTTTGACTAACTTTTGGTGCGTGGATTGTTTTTTGCGCAAGCTTATCCCAAGCAGCGTCCATATTCATGGGAGGTAATTCGACCTCTTCTAGAGAAGTCAACATCTCCTTTAACTCCTCAATCCCTTCCATTTCCGCAAGGATACGAGTCTCTTCGGTCGTCAAACTGCCCTCAATCCAGCGGGCTAATAGTGTTTCGTGTGTAGTATTATGCTTCATGTATCTTTCATACGTTACTGGGGATATTTCCCCTACCCAATTTCTTTAAATTTTACGCCCCAATTCTTTTTTAATAATCACAAGCGCTTTACTCATTCTTTTTTCAACAGCTTTGACAGATATACCCAATCTTTCAGCAATTTCAGCATATTTCAATTTTTCTATTCGATTCATTAAAAATACGCTACGGCTGGCATCAGGGATAGTTCCTAAAACGCGGTCTAGTTTTTCTTTGTACTCTTTTTCTTCCAGATGATATTGAGGTGTCTCTATATCCACAAGCGACCTTTTGATAGACCTATAATTCTGTGCCACTTTTTGGTGCCTAAAGTGATCAATGACTCGATTGGTTGCGATCTTATAAAGGAAACTCTTTACGGTTTTAGCATCCGCTTTTTCACACTTTTTCCATAGTGTTACAAACACATCTTGTGTAATGTCTTCCGCCAATGCCATATCCCGACACTTGGAATAAATAAAATTCCTAATTGCCTGACCATATTTATAAAAGACGGCCTGATAGACCTCATCATTACATAAACTTTCCTGTTCCTCCTGCTTCATATTATTACAAAATCTATCACAAAGGTAGTGCTTTCGCTAATGAATAACTCAATAACGACTCATTTAAAAATTTATTCATAATAATTTTAAAATGGGTAGGGTAATAATTCCACACCTCGTAGTAGGGGCATAAATGGTTAAAAATGAATTACTTTTAAGCCATTTGAAAGATGTAGTGCCCTCCAACAATGTGAGATAAGGGGTTATCGGTTTAAGGGAATCGATGCCCCTTATTATTTTTTCACTTTTTTATTGGCTAATAGTTGGTTTCTATTGACCTTCAAGACCTACTTTGTCTTTTTTAAATTCACGTGTACTTCTTGTTTAGACTCTAAAAAGTCATTCGATGTCAGACTATATTATTCAATTAAGTTTGTCGGACTCCCAAAAACTACCTACATTTGAGCCCACAAAAGAAGCTCCTATGTCTAAGTTCTTATTCTTTACTATTTTTTTGATTTTCATCCAAGGTTGTACGACAGCTCAAACCATTCCGAGTGTCTATTCCAATATCCATTACGATAAAGAAGGCAAGCTTTATTATTTAAAAAATGGCGTAAAGTTATATGCCAATAATAAATACGTTTCACATCGAAATCTTAAAAATTTCAAAGGCAATCCCACCGCTACCCAAGATGGAATTGAATTTGATTTTGGGCAAGCCATTGATGAAGGCAAGATTTATTATGGGTTGATTCATTATTATGACTCTAAGCATCCAATGCCCGTTTGGTATAAGAAAAAAGCAAAAATTGAAGCTGGTAAAACCAACATAAATATCATGAAGTACCTTTCGGGTATTTATGATATGTCGGATTGGCAAAAAATTGGCTTTGGTACTGTCGCCTATCGCATTTTAAGCAAAAAGGGAAAAATGAGGTATGAAGGCATTATTTCCTTTAAATATAATGAAAAAACAGGCTTCTCCATCGCAAATACGATTACAGAAGGACCTTTCATCAATAAATTAGCCGATACGGAAGTAACCGTTTGGTTTGAAACCAACAGACCTATTATTGCTAAAGTCCTCATTGGAGGTCGGACCTATTCTGACAAAGTTCCTACAACCAAACACGAAATACGACTGACGGGCTTAACGCCAAGTACACATTACACTTACACCGTTGACTACATCGACTATGCCCAGACGTATGAGCTAAAGACTGCCCCAAAAGCCGGCAGCCGCCAACCTTTCAGCTTTGCTTACGTCAGCGACTCTCGAGCCGGTAATGGCGGAGGCGAAAGAGATTTGGGCGGCACCAATTTTTACGCAATGCGTAAGATCGCAGCACTTTCTAAGTTTTATAACGTTTCTTTTATGCAGTTTACTGGTGACCTCGTCAATGGTTATACCGCGAAAAAAGAACAAATCAATGTCCAGTATGCCAATTGGAAAAGAGCTGTGGAGCCTTTTTGGCACTACTTCCCTATTGTGCCTGCCGTAGGAAATCATGAAGCAAATGGCCCTATTTTTAAAGATAATAAAGGAAAATATGCCAATCAAATTACGGGTTTTCCATTTGAAACCGAATCGACCTCAGCTGTGTTTGCACAAAATTTTGTCAATCCAGTAAATGGGCCTCCTTCTGAAGATGGGGCATACTATGACCCAAATCCAAATAAGGTTGATTTTCCTTCTTACGACGAAACCGTTTTCTACTACACCTATGACAATGTAGCCATCATCGTCCTTAATTCCAATTACTTCTATGTGCCTACTATCGGCAGAGACCCTAACACAAGCGGTAATTTGCATGGCTATTTGATGGACCAGCAGCTTAATTGGCTAAAAAAGGTGATTGCAAAATTTGAAGTAGATCCCACTATTGACCATATTTTTACGACACAACATACACCGACATTCCCCAATAGTGCCCATGTCAGCGACGATATGTGGTACAATGGCGACAACTCAAAAAGACCCTTTATCAATGGCAACCCTGTCAAAAAAGGCATCATTGATCGTCGAGACGAATACCTAAATATCATCGTCAATCAAAGCACCAAGGTCGTCGCAATACTCACGGGTGACGAACACAATTACAACAAAGTAAAAATCACCCCTGATGTCAATATCTATCCCGATAACTACCCCAATCAAAAACTAAAACGAACCCGTACAATTTGGCAAGTAAATAATGGTTCAGCGGGTGCACCCTACTATGCTCAGGACAAATCCACTCCTTGGACTGATGCCGTCAGTGGTTTTACCACACAGTTTGCATTAGTCATTTTTCAGGTGGATGGAAAAAAAGTATCTGCCAAGGTCTATAACCCTGACACATTGGAATTAATGGACGAGTGGACTTTCTAGCTTGCCCAAAACCAAAAAATATGTTCACCGTTTATATCAACGATACACCACTCCATTTTAGCACCCGTACAGAACTCCCCCCAGACCTGAACCCAGATACACATCCCGTCTTTGTTGATATGACAGGTGGAAAACTCATTTCTAATTGTGTCGATACACTCGAAAAGTCAAAACGATTCGACGCCATGTATCTTGTCAGTAGAGACCCAAAGAAACTCTTCAAATTCTTCAAAAAGAAATACAAAATCATTAAGGCAGGGGGTGGTATTGTCAAAAATGAATGGGGGCAAATTCTATTAATTTACCGTCTAAAGACTTATGATTTGCCGAAAGGTAAAATGGAAAAAGGAGAAAAGAAAAAGGAAACTGCTCACCGTGAAGTCGAAGAAGAAACAGGCGTTAAATCATTAATAACCAACGACTTAAACTGCATCACTTATCACACTTATCGAAGTCGAAAAAACAACCGTATCTTAAAGAAAACATTCTGGTACAACATGGAGGCACCCAATCAAAAGCTAACCCCGCAAGCCGAGGAAGATATCGAAAAAGCCGAATGGATCAACCCCGCTGACCTGCCGCAATATTATGGTAATATGTATGCCGCTATTCGAGATATTCTAGCCAATCAAAATTGAGATCTAACCTTTGACCACAACTCAAAGTAAGCGGATGCCACTCAATTCTATCGCCCAAAAATCTTAAACCTATTACGCTTTCCTTTCTCAGGGAAACCTAATTCATCTAATATCTTTACAAAAAACTTTCTCCCTTCAGCGCCATCATAGTCAAACTCAACTTTTCCAGTAGGAATATCGACTGATACGTTTGATACACCATCTACCTTTTTCAATCCGACTTTGATATTATTGACACAACCATTACACTTAATGCTGTCTGCTAAAATTTCCATGTTTTTATTTTTTTGTCTGTACTAATAACCAAGGTTCTCCCAAAAAGTTTTTCACTACTCTACGCCCTTAGCCCATTCTGGGAATACATCCAATTGGATCTCGAATATATAGCTTCCAAGATAGTACGTAATCACTGTGACCACCAAGATCCCAATCAAATTAAGCAAGAAACCCGTTTTGGACATTTGCATAACAGACAATCGCTTCGTCCCAAAGATAATCGCATTAGGCGGAGTCGCCACAGGTAACATGAAGGCCATAGAGCCCGCTATAGTGGCAGGTATCATAAAGAGTAAGGGGTTGACTTCAATACTCAACGCTAGTCCAGCCAAGACGGGTAGAATAGTCTCCACCGTAGCGGTATTAGAAGTCAATTCTGTTAGGAAGGTCACTAAAAAGGTAATGCCTAATACAATGATGAGTGGGTGTACGTCTTTCAACCAGATTAACTGCTCCCCAAACCAGCCAGAAAGTCCAGACTCTTTAAAACCACTAGCCAATGCAAAGCCGCCACCAAAAAGCAAAATGATCTCCCAAGGAATGTCCTCCGCAATCTTCCAATCAAGCAACTTCTGCCCTTGCTCATTCTTAGACGGAATCAAAAAGAGTAAGGTTGCCACAAAGATCGCAACTGTACCATCATTCAAATATTTAGGATTCGGAAATAGATTTGCCCACCCTGGAATATGTACAAAACCAATGGAGATATCAACTCTAAAAAGCCAGAGAAAGGCAAGTCCTACAAAAGCCACTAGCATTATTTTTTCCTCGTAAGAGGTCTTCCCTAACTTCTTTATTTCTCCTTGTAGCATTTCACTTGTAATGCTCACCCAACCCGATTTCCTCCGCACAAAAATAAGATACAAATATCCATAGATAGCCGTAAGCATGATTACCGTAATCGGAAAGGCAAAGAAAAACCAAGTAGCGAAAGAAATCTCTGGCGCATTGGGAAAGTAAATGGAAAAAATCCGTGCAAAGGAAAGGTTAGGGGGCGTTCCAACCAAGGTAGCAATTCCACCTACGGAGGCAGCATAGGCGATTCCTAATAATAAACCTACACCAAAATGCTTCACTTTATCCGCTCCATTCAACTTTTCCAGTTGAACCAAAATTGAAATTAAAATGG
>CAYRVZ010000194.1:0-6143 GCA_964427815.1 uncultured Saprospiraceae bacterium
TCACATCGCTCAATACCCTCCCAACACGACCTTAGTTTATTCAAACTGGACACCTCGTAGCAGTAAACACGCAATAGGCGAGGGCAAAGGCGTAGTCGTTTTTGGCATACAGGCTTTTGTCAAAAAGTTTTTAATAGATGATTTCAACAAAAACTTTTTTGACCAGCCGCTAGAGGCCGTAAAAGCCTCTTATGCAAGAAGGCTTCGATCTTACCTCGGACAAGAGCCTGACAGTCAACATATTGAAGCATTACACAATCTTGGCTACCTCCCAATCATGCTTAAATCTTTACCCGAAGGAAGCATTTGCCCTATTGGTGTACCTATGTTAACTATTTATAATACTAATCCTGAATTTTTCTGGTTAACTAATTTTTTAGAAACCATCATGAGTACAGAATTATGGTTACCTATGACGGCAGCAACTATCTCGAAAGAATACAAAGACCTATTATTATTCTGGTCTAAAAAAACGTGTGACAATCAAGATCACATTCCTTTCCAAGCACATGATTTTTCTATGCGGGGCATGGCAGGATTAGAAGCCGCTCGAATGAGCGGTGCTGGACATTTATTATCTTTTTCGGGTACAGACACCATCCCCGCCATTGATTATCTCGAAGAGTATTATCATGCCAATGCTGACAAAGAGCTCATCGGTGTAAGCATACCTGCAACCGAACACTCTGTAATGAGTATGGGCAAAAAAGAACAAGAACTGCAAACTTTCAAAAGATTGATTACGGAAATATATCCTGCTGGATTCATTTCAATTGTATCGGACACCTGGAATTTATGGAAGGTACTAAATGAATATTTGCCCAAACTAAAATCAGAAATTCTCGCAAGAGAAGGTAAGGTAGTTATCCGTCCTGACAGTGGTAATCCGGTAGAAATCATTTGTGGTGGCCCTTCTACCCCCAACCAAAAAGGAGTTATAGAATTGCTTTGGGAAACTTTTGGCGGAAGCATCAATCAAAAAGGATACAAGGTATTAGACACTCATATAGGCGCTATTTACGGGGATTCTATTACATTAGATCGAGCAAAAGCTATTTGTGAACAGCTTGAACAAAAAGGATTCGCAAGTTCTAATATTGTTTTTGGAGTGGGTAGTTTTACTTTTCAATATAACACTAGAGACACTTATGGTTTTGCGATGAAAGCAACCTACGGAGAAGTAGGTGGTGTCGGTCGAAAAATATTTAAAGACCCTATTACTGATGACGGCACCAAAAAATCTGCCAAAGGTTTACTACTGGTCCGCAAAAACCCTACTGGAGAATATGCGCTCCTAGATCAAGTATCTTGGGCTGAAGAAAAAATGGGCGCTCTTCAGCCTATTTTTAAAAACGGTGAACTATTGAATGAAATAAGTTTGGGCGCCATACGTAAACGACTGAATGACAAACCTATCATAATTCAACATACATCATAATTTCTCATTCCTAAAATATTCCCTATCTTTGCTATATGAGCAAACTTTTCCATACGCCAATCGAATACCTCAAAGGTGTGGGCCCAGTAAAGGCAAAGGCATTGCGCAAGGATTTAGGGATCGATGTGGCAGGAGATTTAATTGAACACTACCCTTTTCGCTATGTGGACAAGACGGTCATCATCCCAATCAACCAAGTCCAACCTGAAGATACCGTCCAGATAAAAGGAAAATTGATGCGACTTTCTAGCCAAGGGACAGGTCGTTCTAATCGCCTGAATGCCAGTATCAACGATGGAACTGGGTCTTTGGATTTGGTCTGGTTTCAAGGAGCAACTTGGATGGCAAACAAACTCGAACCTGGGAAGACTTATCTCGTTTATGGCAAAGTCCAACAATTTGGCAAACGCTTAAGTATTTCACATCCTGAATTAGAGATTGTTCCTGAAGGAGCCAATGTTTCGACCATGTCTTCTTTGGCTCCTATTTACCCTTCTACTGATAGCTTACGCAAAAAAGGATTGGATGGCAAGGGTTTTAGACGATTAACAAAAATTATTATTAATCAACTCCAACGTAGTGACATACCGGAAACTATCCCCAAATATTTATTAGAAAAAACACGGCTAATCGGGCGCTACGAAGCTATCAAACAAATTCACTTTCCTGCTTCCGCAAAAGAGCGGGATGATGCTCTGAATCGTTTAAAATTTGAAGAATTATTTTTCACACAACTCCGTGCAGTTCACCGAAAGTTTAAAAATTATCGAGAGATCCCTGGATATGTATTTGATACGATTGGGGATAAATTCAATCAGCATTTTCATAAAATACTAACCTTTGAATTGACCGATGCCCAAAAAAGAGTCTTGAAAGAAATTCGCTACGATTTAAAAATTGGGCGACATATGAATCGATTGCTACAAGGAGATGTAGGAAGTGGTAAAACAGTTGTTGCCTTGATGAGTATTTTAATGGCTGTTGATAATGGCTATCAAGCTTGCATGCTTGCGCCAACGGGAATCTTAGCTCAACAACACTTTGCAGAACTTACTAAGTCCGCAGAAAAACTAGGTTTACAAATCGCTTACCTATCCGGTTCTGTCAAAGGAAAAAAGCGAGCCGAAATACTCAAATGGTTGGCTGCTGGAGAGATTGATATTTTAATTGGGACACATGCAATCTTAGAACCGCCTGTTGTTTTTAAAAATTTAGGGTTAGCCATTACAGATGAGCAGCATCGGTTTGGGGTTGCACAACGGAGTAAACTTTGGGCAAAAAGCAAACCCAACCCACCTCACATTTTAGTCATGACTGCTACACCCATTCCAAGAACTTTAGCAATGGCATTTTATGGGGATTTAGATGTCAGCAAGATTGACGAACTACCACCTGGAAGAAAGCCAGTAGAGACTGTCCATTTTAGCGAAAGCAAAAGGTTACGAGCCTACGGGATCATGCGAGAAGAAATTAAAAAAGGTCATCAGGTCTATGTTGTTTTCCCAATGATAGAAGATAGTGAAGATCTAGACTTGCAAAACTTACAGAGAGGTTATGATTTACTAAGTAGAGAGTTCCCTACTCCAGAATATAACATCAGCGTAGTCCACGGCAAGTTAAAATCCAAAGATAAGGATTTCGAAATGCAACGCTTTATCAAGCATCAAACCCAGATTATGGTAGCGACCACGGTAATAGAAGTAGGGGTTAATATTCCGAATGCTAGTTTAATGATTATTGAGAATGCGAATCGTTTTGGGCTTTCGCAATTACACCAATTACGTGGCCGTGTGGGGAGAGGTAGCGATAAGGCCGTATGTATTTTAATGACCGGTTATAAACTATCCAAAGAAGCGAAATTTAGACTAAAGACAATGACCGAAACCAACGATGGTTTTGTCATTGCGGAAGCAGATTTAAAACTGCGTGGTCCTGGCGACATGGAAGGAACTCGTCAGAGTGGAGATTTAAATTTGAAACTATCGAGCCTCGTAGAAGATGAAAAAATATTAACTTTTGCTCGAAAGCTAGCTATCTTAATATTAGAAAAAGACCCAGAATTAACTCACCCTGAAAATGCCCTTTTGCGCAAACATATCCAAACTATTGGTCGAAAAGCTCAGGGCTGGAGTCGTATTAGCTAAAAAAAAGAGGCCACCATACTTTAACAGTGACCTCTACTAATACAGGTAAAATAATTAACGTATCAGGGTAATATCTCCTTTGTAGATTTTTTCTGTTCCATCAATCCACTTAACTTTTGCTGAGAATACAAAGACTGCTGGGTCCATCTTCATGCCTTTATGCGTACCGTCCCAACCCTTAGCTGGATCGTTTAGAGCAAAATTTTCTCCTTCATAAACCATAGTCCCCCATCTATCGTAAATTCTCAATTCTAATATTTCTTCAATCGTATTTGGATCTCCATAAATTGTAAAATGGTTATTCCTATCATCTCCACTTTCTGGTGCGAATACATTCGGAATAAATAAATCTGGATCCTCTACCGCCAAGGTAATATTCGCGGAAGCTAAACAACCTAAGTCATCAATCACCGTAACCGTATAAACAGTTGTTTCCATCGGTGACGCATAAGGATTCAAACAATCCCCGCAACTCAATGTACTAGTCGGTGTCCAAATAACACTGTCCAAATGTTCGGGAAGAATACTAGTAAACACTTCCAGCATCAAACTATCTCCAAGCTCAACTTGGATATTTGCATCTACCAAAATTTCCGGTATTTGAGGCTCTGGCAACGTAACACTAGTGTTATACTCACAGCCATTTCCATCTTGAACAATTACATTATAGTTACCAGGATCCAAGTCATTAAAAGATTCAATCGTACTATATGAATCTCCATCATTAAAGGAATATAAATATGGAGCAGTACCACCCTCAACAGCACTCACTGTTATTGATCCACCTTCTTCTGCACAATTGGGTAATGTCAAATCAACATTCATATCAACAATCGACGGGGTCAACCCTATCAAAACGGTATCATTAGATTCACATCCATTTTGACTATCCACTACATGCAAGAAGTAAGTACCTTGCTCACTAACAATCGGATTGGGCACAGCAAGAGAGGATACAAATGCTCCATCCGCGGTAGCCCAACTAAATACATAACTGGAATATTTACTATTATCAATTCCTCCTATAGCCATTTGTAATTCATCACAGTCTAAATTCTGATTTCCTCCTGCATCAGCAATAGGTAAAGTAACATTCTCATGGACAGTAGTCTGCCCTGAGGATGTACAACCATTTCCAATATCTGTAACCAGAACATTATAAACACCTGGCTCAACAACTAATGGGGTGGTTGTATTTGCACCCGCCTTAATATCTCCATTTGTAGTTGACCAAACATAATCCAAATTGGGATTTGAACTTACTATTGACAGCACAACTTCATCAATCAAACAGTTTAGCGTATCTGGCATAGCAGCTGTAAAAATAGGCGCTTGAATATCCAAATCTACAACTACTTCATCTGTATCTTTGCAGCCGTTTTCACTATCAACAACCGTAAAGACATAAACACCTCCTGCATTTACTATTGGATTCATCGTTAAAGAGCCATTAATAATATTTCCGTCATTGGTTGTCCATGATACATCATAAACTCCATTGGCCCCATTAGCAGAACCGAGTAATGTAACGTCATCAACAAAACAATTTAACTGTTGATCATAGCCTGCATCAGCAGATGGTGGAACAATATCTTGAGAGACATCTGCATCTACATCTGCAGCACAACCTGTTCTTACATTTATAACAGTAAGTACATACTTGCCTGGTTTGCTAACAACGGGCTCAAGTGTTGTTGCCCCAGACTCAATAAATCCATCAGTAGTCGTCCATTGATATTCAAAGTAACTGCCAAGCGAAGTACCGCTAGCATCTAATTGAACCGTCTGTCTATTACAGGTGAGTATTTCAGGAGCAATGGTCGCTACTGTAGGTAATTTCGTAGCATCCTCAATCAATACATCACTGCTGCTTTGACAACCCGTTACGATATTTGTCACTTCAATGGTATAAGTACCTCCTTCGTCAATTGCGGGAGTTAAAGTTGTTTCACCAGACACAATATGACCATCAAGTGAAGTCCAAAGGTAATTATACATAGCTCCTGAAGACGAGCCTGCCCCATTAAGAATCACTACTGGATTATTACAAGTAAGCGTGTCATTTGCCCCAGCTATTGCTATAGGTAAAGGATTAACCATTATATCTGTAGAAGCTTGCGCAAAACAACCATTAGCATCCGTAAAGGAATATATTATTGTATGTGTTCCTGCTCCTGCTACAGAAGGATTAAACACATTTCCATTCATACCATTACCCATAAACACTCCCCCCATTGGGTTTCCAGATAATATTATTGGTGCTTCATTTATACATACGGGAGCAATAACCTCTACATTTACTATTGGTAATGGGTTGACAAAAATAGTTGTTATTGCTTCCGCAAAACAGCCATTAATATCTGTATATCCATAGGCTATTATATGCGCTCCTGCTCCTGCAATGGCAGGATTAAATTCTAGACCATTAACTCCAGCTCCGGAGAAAGTTCCTCCTACTGGAGTTCCAGTTAATACTAATTTGCCTCCATCTATACAGACTGGGGCGTAAGTACCAGCATCTACTATCGGTAAGGCATTCACTACAATATCCGTCGTCGAAC
>CAYRVZ010000195.1:0-6141 GCA_964427815.1 uncultured Saprospiraceae bacterium
ATCTCTAACGGAAGAAAAATTACTAGCTTCATAATCGCCTTCAATTTCGGCTTTTGCAGAAACCGCAAAAATAGTTGGTTTTGCGATCCCTTTTTCATTTGCAAATTTACGCAAGCCTTTAATATTAATCTGCAAATCAGCTTCGGGCATCAGGTCTTTTTGTTGCAAGACGAAAATTATTTTCTTTCTCCATTCTCCATGAATAAACTCGAAAAAGTCCCATGCTGATTGACGATAAGGATTCTTAGCCTCAAAAACAAAAACGACTAAATCGGAAACTGGAATAAATTTTTCTGTAATTTCTTGATGATTTTTCACAATGGTATTCGTACCAGGGGTATCTACGATTGCGACCTCTTTGAGTATTTCAATCGGTTCAGTTCGTTTCTTTAAAAATTCATTGACAACAATTTCTTCGGATTTTTCTCCATAGACAATTTGCTGGATTACATCTGTCATGGGGGAAGGTGCAGCTTTACAAATTTCACGGCCTGCATCTAAAAGTGCATTAATGAAACTACTTTTTCCTGCTTTCACTTCTCCGACAACTACAAACATAAATGGATCGTGAATTCGTGATAACAAATCCTTTGTAGTCTCTTTCAAGGCCGTATTCCCCGTAGTCTGAACCACTTCGAATAATTCTTTGATAACAGTTTCTAAACTATTAATCTTGTTTTTGTATTTCTTATTGACCAGTGTACTCATTAAGTATTTCTTTTATCATAAAAAACGTGCTGCCTCAGGGCCCATACAAAATAGCAAATCCAAAATGCTTAGATTTGAAACAAAACCTGTCTGGTCTTGAAAAACTTGCACGTACTCGACAAAGCTATGATTAAATTCTTGATTTGGCTTTATTTTGCCTCTAAAATCTTCTTTTGGATTATGATATTCATATTTGTCCGAAAGTATAAACGACTGGTTATCAGCAAATAACAAAGTTCTAACCAATAGGATGGTACTCATATTAAAGTCAAAAAGTTTCTCGTATTTTTGAACGTACAACGGCCTCAGTGCTTCCATATAATGCTCAAAAAAAGGGGACTTACCGTAAGCGGTCTGGAGACTTCTCCAATGATCTCTTTGCCAAGGTTTAGTATTATCTATTAACACATCTTGAACGGGCATTTTACTATTTTTACCTTTAAGTAAAGGAATACTCAAAGCCAACCATCCATTAGGCGAAGCAATGTGCATTCTATTCCGAAAGGATCTTTTCTGATAATGCTCCTTTGCCTCAAGGATTATCTCCCCTTGCTGCCATAGGCTCCAAAAGATGATAGGCGGAAAATACGTAACCGGAAAAATCATGCTAGAATTAGCTATGTCTAAAGCCTTTCATCAACCCTCTTTCAGAAGATTCAATAAATGATAATATTCTTGTTCTTTCAGGCGAGTCAGGTAGTTCATCCATTATTCTTTCCACTGCTTTCTGCATATTAGATTCTTGTACATACAAAATCCGATAGATATTTTTCATTGCCTCAACTTGCTCATCGGAGAATCCACGGCGCTTAAGCCCAATGCTATTGACGCCCACATACGCGAGCGGATCACGACCTGCTTTGACAAAGGGCGGCACATCTTTACGCACCTTAGATGCCCCCCCGATCATGACGTGTTCTCCAATATTGACAAATTGATGGACAGCGGACATTCCCCCTAAAATAGCATATTGACCGATTTCAATATGTCCCGCGAGGGTGACATTATTTGCCAAGATACAGTGTTCATTGATAATGCAATCATGTGCGATGTGCACATAAGCCATCAATAAACAATGGTCTTTGACCTCCGTTTTCATTTGGTCTTTCGTACCTCTATTAACGGTTACACATTCTCTAATGGTGACATGATTGCCTATGATGGCGAGAGATTTTTCACCCCCAAATTTTAGATCTTGCGGGATGGCTCCAATGACCGCTCCTGGAAAAAATCGACAACCATCACCGATTCGAGTTCCATCCATAATGACTACATTGGCACCAATCCAATTATTTTCCCCTATAACGACATCTGCTCCAATGTGTACAAACGGCTCAATGACTGTCCCCTTGCCTATTTGGGCATCAGAATGTACCACACTGGTTGGGTGAATTTTAGGCATTTCTTTTCTTTATAATTGCGGTCAAATCTGCCTCTGTAGCTATCTTATTACCCACATAGATAACACCTCTCATCTGACAAATTCCTCTTCTGATGGGTGTTAACAATTCCATTTTGATAATTAAAGTATCCCCAGGCACCACAAAATTTTTGAATTTAGCGTTATCTATTTTCAAGAAGAAAGTATCCCATTCTTCAGGATTTTCTTGCTGAGAGAGGGCCAATATCCCCCCTGTCTGCGCCATGGCTTCAATCTGCAAAACTCCTGGCATTATCGGGTTATTGGGAAAATGACCATTAAAGAAATACTGGTCAAAAGTAATATTTTTAATACCCACAACCCTTTCTGGCGTTAATTCTGTCACTTTATCGACCAACAAAAAAGGATGACGGTGTGGCAACATTTTGAGGATGGCTACTGTGTCTAGTACGGGCACTCTGTCTGGATGATAATCAGGCTTATCTCCCAATTTTTCTTGCTCTTGAAGATGTTTACTTAGGACCTTTACAAATTCGGTATTGACCCGATGCCCTGGCTTTTTGGCAACTATTTTGCCCCTAATCGGAACGCCTAAAAGCGCCAAATCCCCTATTACGTCCAATAATTTATGTCGAGCCGGTTCGTTTTTGAATTTTAATTTTACATTATTCAAAATGCCACTATCCGTAACTTTTAAAGCAGGCCTATTTAATTTTTCCGCAAGGACTTCTATTTCCTTTTCAGAAATAACCTTATCCACAATTACGATCGCATTATCTAAATCACCTCCTTTAATTAAATTTTGATCGACCAAATGAGCCACTTCTCGGAGAAATACAAAGGTTCTACAGTCCGCTATTTCGCTATTAAAATCATGAATACTATCCATTTCGGCAAACTGCTGACCCAAAACCTCTGAATTAAAATCTATCATTGAGGTCACCTCGAATTTGTCGGAAGGCACCGCCATAAACTCTGCCCCCGTTTCTTCATCCACAAAATCTATTTGCTCCTTCACTATAAAACACTTACGCTCAGGCTCTTGCTCTGTCTTTCCCGCCTTTAAGAGCGCTTGCACAAAAGGCCCCGCACTACCGTCCAAGATAGGTACTTCTGGTCCCGAAACTTCCAACAAAGCGTTATCAATTTCTTGCCCAACTAGCGCCGCCAGCAAATGCTCCACGGTCATGATCGTAGCCTTTCCCTTACCCAAAGTGGTACTTCTATTGGTTTCTACAACAAATCGGATTTTGGCCGGAATGGCAGGTTCGCCGTCCAAATCAACTCTTTTAAAGACAAAACCAGTCCCTTCTGGCGCTGGTTTAATGGTCAATTGTGCTTGTTTACCAGAATGCAACCCTACCCCATTGATCGTCACCTCATTTTTAATGGTATGCTGTTTCATTAATTCTCTTTTCGCTGGCAAATTAAATTCGCCCTAGCTTTTATCTTATATGGTGCAAAGCTACAATATTATCTGTTCCAAAAAAAATAAGCATCGACAAATGGGGGCTCAAAATAGACGATTGGTCAGAAATGATTAAGAATGAGGCTTTATTTGTCTGATTTCTGTTGACCATTCTCCATTTTTTCCTCAAGCTTGCGCAAACGCCTATCCATTGTCGGCAATTCCTGAAACTTAAAATATCCTCGAATGTACTTCATATACGGAATAGCTGGAACACCCCACCAACTGGTGTTGGGTTGTGTAATGGAAGATCCTACCCCCGTTTTCCCTTGAAATTGAGTACCGTCTGCGATGGTTACGTGTCCCACGATGGCAACTTGTCCACCAATTCTTATATTTTTACCTAATTTCGCACTCCCAGCAATACCCGATTGTGCCGCTATCACTGTATTTTCACCTACCTCTACATTGTGTGCAATTTGGATTAGGTTATCTAATTTTACACCTTTTCTGATGATGGTAGGTCCCATTGTTCCTCTATCAATGGTGGTATTTGAACCGATTTCTACATCGTCCTCAATGCGTACGCTACCCAATTGATGAATCTTTTTGTATCGTCCGTCTTCTTGGGGCGCAAAACCAAAACCATCGCTTCCAATCACTACGTTAGAATGAATGATACAGTTGTTCCCGATAGAGGTACTAGGGTATATTTTGACACCCGAATAAATCGTAACATTATCGCCAATGATAACGCCTTCCCCTATAAAAACATTGGTGGCGATTGTTGTATTATTTCCTATTTTCGCTCCTTTTTCTATAACAGAAAAGTGGTCAACCCCTACATTTTCAGCAAGGTCAGCCGCTTCATCGATTACCGTGTGTGGAGAGATGGAATATTTTTTTTTCTTTTGACTAAATTGCTCAAACAAAAAGGCAATTGCCACATAGACGTCAGGGACTCTAATTAAGGTTGCCGATATTTTTTTCTTAGGGACAAAGTCGTCTGCTACAATAATGGCAGCCGCTTTCGTTTCATACAAATAGTCCTCAAACTTTGCATTTGCATAAAAAGTGATGGTTTTCGGGTAGGTTTCGTCAATCTTGCTTGGGGCTGTTATGATTGAGTTAGGATCGCCTTCTATTTTTCCCTTTAGAATGTTGGCGATTTCTTGAGCTGTTAATTGCATGTAGTGCTGTTTAGTCGCTTGCGCAAAAAATTCTTTCATATTGGAGTGCACAAATGTAACGATAAAAGTGGATATGTATTGGGTTACATTGGTTAAAGATTAAAGGTGAAAGATTAAGTAAGTAAACGCCACTCGCTGAACCATACATATAACTTTCCAAAAGTGAAAAACTTTTGGAAAGTGCAATAAGTATGACGGTAAAAAAAATCCACCAACGACAAGACCATTTATACAACTAACCGCAAGTAAAGAACACCACTATGACTATTTACAAAAACAAAAAAGCCAATCCAAAAGCAATAATGATAATGGTCATGATCCAAATCCATGGAGAAAATTCCCTTTCCTCATTAAGCGATTTTAAATACTCGATTTCTTTCGGATCTGCATCATAAAAAGTTTCATTCTCTTTGGCAAACTCCCCTTCCAAGGTTAGTTGTTGGATTATTTGGATTGCTTTATTAGCCTCTTCCGTACTTACATAAATGGCAGGTCCGAAATTAGGTAAAGGATAGATCGACGAAGTACCTTGTTCACCTTCAAAGGCATTTATTCCAGCTTGAGAAAGCGCATTCAAAATAACATTTGCCTCTACCCCATTTTGACATCTGTGTATTAACTTCATTCGTTGTTATTTGGTAAACAAGAGGCATCAGGGTCTGCGGGATCTATTATTGGACTCCACATCCCACCCATTTCTAAACCTCTAAAAATAAACAGCATTGCCATTACAAGCAAAAAAATTGGGATATACTTTCTAGCTTGAATCTGGAATTTTTTCCCAGCTGTCTTCATAAATACGGGAATAAAAGTCAACATTGGAAAAGTACCCAGTCCAAAAAAAGCCATAAAAATCATGCCGTCCATCGGTCCTGCTGTTGTTAAGGCACCTGCTATAGCCATATAAACCAAGCCGCAAGGTAATAAACCGTTGGTTAATCCCACTAAATACGAGCTACCAAATGAAGGTTTGTCAATTGGATGATTTTTTGCTGCAAAGCGCATCACACGCCCTATCAGCTTATGTACCTTTCGGTAAAAAGGTAGCTTTCCAATCCAGCTTTCTACATTTAGTGAAAACAAAAAAATAAAAATCAAGGAGATGCCAGTCAAAATAGAGAAATAATTCTGAAGACCAGTCAGATCCAAACCTTGCGCAAAAAAACCGACTAGCAAACCAATAGTTATATAGGTGGTAGTGCGCCCCAGATTATAAAAGGTTAAGGCAACAAAAGAGGTAATCTTATATTTTGGGGTAATAGGAATGGTCAAAGCGATGGGCGAACACATCCCCGCACAGTGGAGACTGCCCGTCAATCCTATTAAAAAAGCTGCCCACCAAATCATTTATTTTAACTTAACATCCCGTTGATATTCATAAGACTTATCGGCACCCTTCCACTTTATTTTGGTTACCCAATCTCCTCTTATCAAATCAGTAGTCGGGATATGAA
>CAYRVZ010000196.1:0-6088 GCA_964427815.1 uncultured Saprospiraceae bacterium
CCAATAATCGATTCAGGTCTTTTGTCGTGGCAAAAGGGATAGTAATAGACCCTTTTCCTTTTTTATCAACCGCTAATTTAATCCTCGTTTCCAATTTATCTTCCAGATTTCCTTTTACCTTCTTGTATTCAAGTGGTAATTCAGCAGGTGCGTTCTTTGCGCTCTTTGCTTTCGGCTCTTTAAAGCTACGAATTAATTCTTCCGTGGCTCGAACCGATAACTCCTTGGCTAACAGTTCGCCATAAACCGATAATTGCACAGCAATATCATCAATACCCGCTAATGCTCTTGCATGCCCCATAGACATTTTTCTTTCTTTTAGTCCTTGTTGCAGTTGAGGTGGCAATTTCAATAAACGTAAATAATTGGTAATGCTACTTCTCTTCTTACCGACTCTTTCAGACATTGAATCATGGGTCAAGTTGCACTCATCGATTAATCTTTGGTAAGAGATAGCAACTTCAATGGCATTCAAATCTGCCCGTTGTATATTTTCGACTAATGCCATTTCTAGCATTAACTGATCATCAGCTGTCCGTAGATAAGAAGGGACACTTTTTAGTCCAACTATTTTAGACGCTCTAAAACGACGTTCGCCAGAGATGATCTGGTACTTATCATGCGACAACTTCCTTAGGGTGATGGGCTGAATGATTCCATAGGTTTTTATAGATTGAACCAAGTCTGCCAAATCCTCTTCAATAAAGTCTTTTCGAGGTTGGTAAGGATTTGCTTCAATTTGAGTCAGCAAAATCTCTTCCACTTCTGTTGTGACAGCCGCTACTTTTTTGGTTATTCCACCGGATCTTTCAATAGGATTGGTGGTAACTTTCTTATTTTTATCGCCCAATAAAGCTCTAATACCTTTACCTAAATCGTTTTTTGTTTTCTTAGCCATGTTATTCGCTTTTGCTTCGCAATTTAAATGCTGTCGTTGTTTCTTAAAATAAACTCTTTTGCCAAATTCAAAAAATTAGTTGCACCCTTACTCGTGGCATCATACATAATGACAGGTTGCTTTAAAGTCGGTGCTTCTGCAATTTTTGAATTACGATGGATGATGGTTTCAAAAACATAGTCTTCCGAATGCGCTCTTACTTCATTAACAACGATATTAGCTAATCGCAGCCTAGCATCGTACATCGAAAGTACAATCCCTTCAATGACTAGGTCAGAATTCAAATTTTCCTGAACCAGCTGGATGGTGTTTTTTATTTTCTTCAATCCCTCAAAGGAATAAATCTCACATTGAGCGGGGATCAAAACAGAATCTGAGGCAGTCAATGCGTTAATCGTAATCAAACCCAAAGAAGGTAAGCAATCAATAAAAATGTAATCAAACCTTTCTTTAATCTTAGCCACAAATTTTTGCATGACCTTTTCTCTTTCTGGTACATTTGCCAATTCAATTTCAGCACCAACTAAATCAATTGAAGACGGCAATAGATATAGAAAAGGTGTTTCTGTTTCGACAATGGCTTCATTCGGATCCAAATCATCCACTAGACACTCATACGTACCTGCTAAATCTTCGCAATCTACCACGCCGATTCCCGTAGAGGCGTTGGCTTGTGGATCTGCATCAATGATGAGCACTTTTTTCTCTAGTAACGCAATCGCTGCCGCTAGATTGATTGTTGTAGTTGTCTTCCCTACCCCACCTTTTTGATTCGCTATTGCGATTACTTTTCCCATTATTATTTTTTATAACGCTGTTAAGTCTATTGTTTGTCCGATATTCAAAAAAGTTAAATCCATTCCTTTTTTAGCGAAAGCACCTATAGCTTGCACTCTATCCACCACAATATACCCAAAAGTATCGAAATGACAAGCAATTACTTTTTTTGTTTTGACCCACTCCGCCGCTATCGTCGCATCTTGATAACCCATCGTAAAATTATCTCCCACTGGTAATATAGCGAAATCTAAAGGCGCACAAGTCATCGGAATCGTCTTCATATCAAAAGTAAGCGCTGTATCCCCTGCATGATAAAAATTACCTTCATCAGATTCGACAACAAAACCACCTGGCACGCCTCCATTTGTCCCATCTGGTAAAGTACTGGAATGAATAGCCGATACAAATTTTACTTTTCCGAAAGGGAATGTCCATGAACCGCCAATATTCATAGGATGTCCTGCTACTCCTTTGGCTTCATACCAATTAACTATTTCAAAAGTGGCTACTACTTTGGCGCCTGTTCGTTTGGCAATGACCTCCGCATCCAGAATATGATCTTCATGCCCATGGGTCAAGAAGATAAAATCCGCAGGAATAGTAGATACATCAATATCTTTGGCGAGTTCGTTGCCTGTAATAAAAGGGTCAAATAACAAATGATAACCCGCTATTTCTATCCCGAAACAGGCGTGTCCATAAAAAGTAATATTCATCAGTTGTAGTTAATAGTTTGCAGTCCAATAATTTTCCGCAAGGAACTGATGCAAATTTAGGTTAAAAATCACAGAAAAGGTTCAAATTGTAAGCTAATTGTGAAATTGACTAAAAGTTGCTGAGTCGATCCAAACCAGAAACGTCTTACAAATTGTGTAGGCTGTCCTCAAAAGTAACTAGACAAAGCCAAGTGACTAGCTTTTCCTCCGAAATGATAATTGGTGTAGCCATAATCTATGCGAAACCGCTTAATCTTAATCCCAATCCCAGCGGTAAATCCAGAAGCCCCACGCAATCCCTTCACAGATAGTTCTCTGTTAATCAAGTGATTATACCCTATTCTTAGTCGGACTTGTTCATATTTACCTAGGAGGAATTCACTACTAAAGACAAAATGCCTAAAGAAATTATCTATTACTTCTTTAGCTCCACTTTTCTTAGAATCCTCCCCTATGATGATGATATCATCTTTTGCATTTGGATCATTATAAGTCAAATCCCATTGATTCAAATGATGCATGGTTACGCTAAAACGCATAGGCATATGCGCCAAACGTTTGGAAATTCCTATGGACACATCCAAAGGCATTTTGCCGTTCTCTCCTTCCGTAAAAGTGGATAATTCTGTTCCTACATTTTTAATCACTAGGGCCAAATTAATCCTCCTTGTCGTATCTTCATAAAAGAATCCCGCATCCGCAGTCATACCCGTAGCGCGATATACATCCAGTCGGGCATTCAGAAAATTCAAATTCATACCCATCCGCCATTTTTCACTCAGTGGCTTGGAAGCGCCTACTTGAACAGCCCATTCTCCGGCTGCTATTTCTCCTTCCTTGTTTCCATAGACATCCGTCTGCGGAATGTCGCCATAATTGAGGTAACGAAATCCACCATGGAAAGTCATCGCTAGTTTTGGTACATCATACCCCACGGCTACGACGCCATGTTTAATTCCTCCAAGAAAAAAATTATGATTAAAGGTGACTTGTTTGTGCATTTTGGGGTTTGCTACTGCTGGGTTTTCGTAGGCCAACAAGACATCCTCTTCGCCAAGTGTAATTAACTTTAGCCCCAAACCAGAAACCCTCGCGGAAGGAGATAAGTTTAAGGATTTAAAAACTTTATGACCGCCTATTTGGGCAGATAATTGGCTTGCGCAAAAAAGAAACAAAGCCAAGATTGAAGGGTATTGGTATTTCAATTAAAAGTGTTTTGGTGAAAGCTATATACACAACTGTTTATCCTTGTATTTATTGGCTTTTAACATTACTGTAATGCGGCTCGTATTTTTCCTTTCACTCGACTGATAAGGCTAGTCAACCAAAATGGCAATTGTCCGCCATGCTTGACATAAAGGGCTAGCCCTAACATCATGGCTACTCCTATCATCAAGGCAATTTTAGAATAAAAAGTACGGATGGTTTGAATTTTACTTAATACATAATACGGGTTCATCGCTTCAGGCGTCCCGTTACCGTCTAATATTTCCCAATTTTCCATCTGATTGTTATCCAAATTTGGCGAAAGTAAAGCCATCGTCTGAAAATCATCGGACGGAGGGACTTTGTACTTCACCTCATCTATTACCGCATAGTCAGCAGAATATAAACTGATGGTTTCTTTGTGTTTATTAAAGCCAAAACCCAAGCTTCCTATCACATTTTTTTGGTTTGGGTGCACTTTCCGAAAGGTCGTTGTATCTTCACAAATCACGACAAAACCACCACTATGGATGGTCACATCTGGAAAAATGAATTCATGCTTCTTATCTCTTAAGATGAATCCCTTTAAATGAATGTTTTCTTTTGAAGTATTTAATAATTCAACCCAATCTCCGCTTTTAAAATTATTTGCACTGATTTCATTGATGACAATTTTTTCGGATAACGGGTGAACATAAGGCTCAAATTTAGCTTCAACGTTCACTAATTTGGAAGGCGAAACGGTGATTGTTTTCTTTGTTGTCGACAATCCTTCCCAGCCAATAAAACGATATCCATTTTTTGAAACCGCTTTGATAGAAATAGGTACTTCTGCAAAGTATTTCCCAGTAAATGAATCTTTTATTTTTAATTCTTCATTCAATATTACTTGACCACCCTTTGTTGCTAGAACATTTATCTCGACTAAATTTTTGACTTTAAATTTATGTTTCAAATGCTTCATGAGGTAGTGAGGTCGCCTTTCGGCAAAATATTTCATCTTTGACAATTCTGACTTCCATTTTCGCTTACTCAAGTGCCATCTTTCAAATTGCCTAGGCATTTCGGGGTGAATTACTTTAGCCATCTTCCCTAATAATTTCTTCACTTTCTTAGGCTGTAAATCCGTATTAATCCTATCCATCATCCTATTAATAAACTTTCTTTCAAAGTGCTTATTTTTCAATAGCTTGCGCAAAATTAAGGTGCTCCATTCGGGATGCGGCCAATCTTTATCACTTTTTTCTGTAAAGTCTTTTAATGCGTTATTTCGATAATCTTTCCTATTCACTAACCCAAATCCCCAGTCTGTATCATACAGCACCCATTTCCATTTTGCATCCGCCAAATGCGGTCGCCAAAATTTGATATTCCCCCCTGCATCAGTATTATTAAAATAGATTTGAGCAATCTGAAGATCCATAAAATTATCTACATCCATCATTTTTTCAACTGCTCGATAGTACTCATCTTTCGACAAATCATGGCTCTTGATGTAATTTAAAAATCGCTTATATCCTTTTGTACTTCCTTTTTTTAAGGAAATCCTATGCTCTAACAAATCCAATTCATTATTATCTACATCGAAGTGCTGCGCTAGAAAAGTACGGTTGACTTTTTCTCTTATATTGTATATCCCCCAATACTTGCCATTGAGATACAAATGGGCGGGGCGATAGTCTTGCTTGGTGACATGCCAATCTTCAACTAGCGTGGTCATAAAACCATCTCTTAGATGTGAACGCCCCCAATCGCTGCCTGAATTTCTCAACACCAAGTATTTGAACTTGGATAAACCGTCCTTACCAAAAACATGGTGCTTTATCCACTTTTTTCCATATTTCTTCCGAGCCACTAGTGCAAAAGATTTTTGTGGAAACGTCCTCGAAATCCCTCCAAAAATTCGAAGCCCAACCAAGCCATTAAACACGGCTGTACTATCTGTCTCAAAAAACTCAAAGTGCACAGGTACTTCTTTTTTTGTCCAATAGTTTGATCCATCACCAAAGTCTTTTGCTCCAGTAGAGTTAGATCCTTCTACATAAATTCCGTTGTTGGGATCAAAAAGAATATTTGACGGCAACGCTAAAGAAAGAACAGGAATGGAGGAAGAAGGCTCTTTAATGAAATAAGTATAAGCCCGATACCGACGTGTTTTGTCTGGAAAGACTGCCAGTACTCGAACGACCGTTGTTTTAGATAAACGAAATGGATTCGAATATGCTTTTTGTCGAGCAGATGGCATCCGCCCATTGGTTGTATAAAAAACTTTAACAGAATCGGGTGCTTCAATTCGGACGACCACATTCTCTTCATAGAAACCGCCCTTTGGTTCAACATCAAAGAAATGACGTGCAGATGGGGGCATTTGAGCGAAACTCATGCATCCAAGCATAGAAAAAAGCCACGAAAACAATATCTGTTTCATGTAGATTGCGGTTTGACGGTACAAATATAACAATTTTATTATAATACTACAAGTATCGTG
>CAYRVZ010000197.1:0-6032 GCA_964427815.1 uncultured Saprospiraceae bacterium
GAATGCAGTTCTCTGTATCATTTAAAGGTAAATTGATAGGAAACGGAAGGAATAAGTGTGAAGTAAGTTTTCTTAAAAAGTGCGTATCGTTCAAAAGAACCGTCAGTCTTATCAACCTTATCTACATATAAATAATAAGGATTTTGTCGAGCGTAGGAATTGTATAAGCCTACATTCCACATTCTGCTGCCCCACCTTGTCTTTTTCTTGAACTGGACACCAAGGTCTAACCGATGATAGTTAGGTGCTCTTGAACTATTCTTTGCACCATATTCAAAATATGGATAAACACCATTATCGTATGGCGAGAACATATGTCCAGAATATACACTTTTAGGCAGAGATACTGCATTCCCTGTACCATATACCCAAATTGAAGAAAACCCTATTGATTCAGAATAATCATAATTTAAGACAATTTTCAGATCATGTCTTCTATCAAATTTATGGGGATATTTCAATCCATTGTTCAGTTCAACAAACTGCCTATTATTCCAGGACAAAGTATATCCAATCCATCCTGTAAACTTCCCTCTTCTTTTGTTAATAAATACTTCGCTTCCAAATGCCTCGCCCTTGCCTTGAACCACGTAGGTATTCCAAAATTCACTCGGATCGAATAGGGCTAGTTGACTTTGATAGGACAAAATATTTTTCATTTTTTTGTAGTAAGCTTCAATACTAAAATCGTAATTTTTACTTTTTTTAATCATTCCTAATGCCCATTGTTTTGATAATTGTGGCTTTATTTTTTTTGAAGATACTGACCATAAATCAAAAGGAAAACCAAGCCCTTCATTAGAAATTAAATTTACAAATTGGGTCATTTGGCTATAAGAGGCCTCCAAGGATAGCCTATTCGAAAAAGCATATCGCATACTAAGTCTTGGCTCTGGACTAAAATACATCGTATCTTTAGTAATTAAAGAGGCCCCTCTAAATCCAATGTTCAAGGTTAGGTTTTTAAATTTCCAGGTATCTTCCAAATAAGCATACAACTCTGAGGTATTTAAAGGCAAATTACCCCGCAAGGTATCTATTGGATCCACTTCCCTATTATTAAAGAAATGTACCGTGCCTTTATTGTTGTTGTGGCGTATCCCTCCAACACCAAACTTTAACGCTTGCTGGCTTGTAGGGAGAGGGAGTACAAAATCCATTTTTGCTGTTACATCTTCTACAAAGGCATCAAAATTTCGGAAATTCAACTTATCAGATTCCACCTCGAATTCAATATGATGCTGTCCAATATTATACCGATAAAAAGACAGGGAGTGATTTGATTCAACTCTCCCAATAAGATACTTCCAAGCAATAGAAGCAATTCCATTAGTCACTCCATATTGATATTTATCTTTTATATTAATCGCGCTTTTCTGTAAATAGGTTTCTGAAAAAATATCCCGCCCATAGAAGCCGAATATACTAAGCGTATTTTTTTTATTTAAATTAAAATTAGCCTTACCATACAGATCGTAAAAATTGAACCTCCACTTCTCTAAAAGCCCATTTGGAGTTGCCTTTGAAGTGGATACTTTACGAGCCAATCCCACAAGTAAATCTGGATAAGTTCTTCTTGCCGATACCATAAAGGAACTTTTGCCTTTTTTGATCGGGCCGTCGATGGTCAGCCGTGAAGATATTAGACCAACTGCACCTTTTGCTTCAACCTTTTCAGGATTACCAGATTTCATCTTAACATCTAATATAGAGGACAGACGTCCGCCATACTTGGCAGAAAAGCTACCTTTATTTAACGAAACAGACTCAATAGCATCCCCATTAAAAACAGAGAAAAAACCCATTAAATGGGCGATATTATAAACAGGTACTCCATCTACCAAGACTAAATTTTGATCAACCCCCCCACCTCGTACATACATTCCAGATCGACCTTCTGTACCCTGCTGCACACCAGGTAATAGCTGGATAGTTTTTACGATATCAGCTTCTCCTCCTAATGTTGGTAATGTCTTCGCTAGCTTTGTGGAAATTTTTATTTTGCCCATTTTCGGAATACTAATATCGTCTTCTCTTCTTTTCTCTACAACTTTTACTTCTTTTATTTGAGTTGACCCTGAAAAACCAAAATCAATAATAGTATCTTTTGACAAAAAGAATTTCCTTACGATTGGTTCAAATCCAACAAAGGATGCTTCTATCGTAACTTGTCCTCTTGTCAAATACAGTTCATAATAACCCGTACTGTCACTCAAGACACCTTGTGTTTCTTCCAAACTAAATATATTGACTGGATACAATTTTTTAGTTGAATTTGGATCATAACAATTTCCTGATACTTTATATTCTTGCGAAAATAACAATATCGGAGCCAATAGAAAAAAAATAAGTTTTTTATATTTACACATAATTGATTTATTAAGCAGAGGAGGCACAAATGAACCTTCCACCTGTCGTAAAGATAGTAAAAAAATCAATACTATGAGGATTATTGTTTTTTTATTTAAGATTAATCGCATAAGGGCATATTAAAGTCTGTCGCTCTTGCGGAGCTTAATGGCGGATAGGATAAGGGATGGCACGCAGAGGACACGGATTTTACAGATTTGCGCGGATAGGTTATCATGAGCTTCAGGGGACAACATACTGGCTTTTGAATACGTGTCCAACAAGGATATAGATCGCCAAAACAAAAGGGAAAGACCTTTTTAAACAAACCCTATTTACGCTACATTTTAGCAAAATAATAGTTGACCTTTAACACCATTTTCAAAGGGGGTTTGGGGGATTATCATGCATATTGATAACTATTATTTTGCGAGATTCTATTGCGACCCAATAATTATGTACAAGGTATCGCTCCCAAGGAGCTAACTATCCATTTAGAACGAGTTATTACAAAGATGCGACTCCTACGGAGCCTTAAAAAAATCGCAAGGTTTACTAATACTCAGAGTCCCAGCAGGGACGACACCTTGGTAACCCATAGCGAAATAAATTTCGGGCCGTAGGTATATGCAATATCGTTGAATCTATTCCCCCTTTAAAATAAAAGCATCTGCCGCGTATTTTTTTCGCAGCTCTTTTCTTTTGACAAAAATAGAACTGTCACAAGTATGGTAAACGCCTACCCTAGTCAAACCTTTGTAGGGGGTTTTGAAGACCACATATCCTTCCGCTTCTAGCTTTTTAGTTAATTTTTGAATTCCACGTTTACTGGAGTAAGCCCCAAGTAAAATGATGCATCTTTTATCACTTGGGATGGGTGCCATTTTTTCGGTAACAGCTTCTTCCGTTTCTGCCAGATCCATTTCTGCTATTGCCGAAGTATCTAAGATTCCAGTATCTATTGGGTTGGTTAATTCATCTTCATCCTCCAAGTACATTTCGTCTTCATCGGGAACAGATTCTGGTGCTTCCAAAATTTCGTCTAAGTCCGAGTGTTCAGGGATTATTTCAGGAACTGTTTTGGTTTGATGAACAGCCGAAGTGGCCGCGACTGCAACCGGAGCTTGCTCAATGACTTTGGCTTGCGAGCTTGGTTTTTTGTTTTTTATTATTAATTCCTCTTCTTCCTCAAGCGCTAAATAGTTATGCCCTTCTATTTTTAATTCTTTGGGTTTTTCTGATTTTTCGGAAGCGGCAAAAGAAGTGCCTAAATCCTGACCGAAAGAATAATAAAGAATCATTGCTCCTGCCAAAGCGATTACGGTAATCGCAATGTAAAAATCTATCTTGTCCTTATTATTATCAAAGTATTGCGAAAGCATCTAGAAATATTTTGTGGTAAAAAATCTGTATTCGAGTTAAAAAGAAAAGCAATAGGGACAACACCCTACTGCTTTTCTAAAGGATCCCCAAGTATTATTTACGCAAGTTCTTAAAGAAATTTTCCATTTCTTTACCTGCAGCTTCACGTCCACCCAGTCCAAAGGAAAGCGCAAAAGCAACGGCAACCGCGCCTAATGTCAAGCCAAAGGCTAAGTTTACAATGCTTTCAGCGATACCCATCGTATTCAAGGCAAAAGCTAAGAAAATACCCAAGATAGCAAATCTTACTATTGGAGCAAAAGCAGCACTACCTGAGTTTTTGATTACTTTACTGGCAATATTACTTACATATATACCCCCCATTAACACAATCAATCCAAAGAATACTTTGCCCGCAATATTCAAGACATCATTTAAGATGACATTGACCTGTCCTAAACCTAATTTATCTGCTGCCGCAATAATTCCTGTGAACATAATGAAGAACATAATGACTTTACCGATTACAGCTGAAAGAGAAACATTGTCTCCTATGACATTCTGTAATCCGGCATTTGACGCCAATCTATCTACCCCAAAATTATTTAATAATGTCACAATCACGGACACCACATACTTGCCTACAAAATAAAAGATGGCAAGTAAAATGATTGCTGCAATAATCATTGGTATCGCTTCCAATAATGTGGAAAGCATCTGTGTCGCAGGTTTAGAGATGGCATCCATCTTTAAGGTATCCAATGCCATGATGAAAATTGGAATAAAAATAAGGATGAATACGAGTTGGCGCACAATCTTGGTCAGATTAACCTCCCCAGTATTAAAACCTAGTTTTTGGCTATATCCCTCTAGCCTTTCGGACAAAAAGCCAGTTGCTTCTGAGACAATAGAAGCAATCATGTACCCCGCAAACCCAATGACCCCTGCGCCCACTACATTCGGGATATAACCGACAAACTTAGCCATCATGCCTTGTATGGGTTCTAATACGCTATCGACTCCAAGCATATTCAATACCACCATCAAAGTATAGATCAGCAGTAAATAATAAATTAGTTTGGCGATGAAAGTATCCACTCTAAAACTGGTATTCATTTTCTCACCAATTTTTTCATCAATACTGGTTGACTTTAATAGCCTCATCACTAAGCGTTTGACGATATTGGCGACAAAAAAGCCAATAATAAGGACTGCTATTGCGCCTAGGACACTAGGTAATACCCCTCCCAATTTTGCGCTCATAGCGCTTGTTAATTCTGATAGTTTTTCCATGCTGTATGTTTGTTTAGTTAAAAGTCACCAATTTTAATGGAATTAAAACAGGTAAAAGTAGTTTCTCAGATTGGTAAGGTACTGAAATAATTGGAGTGTAGGACAAGATTATGATTTTTTTTTGAATCATTGTCCGCAGATACCAAATGGCTAAAATAGGTTGCACAAAAGTAAGCGCCAAATTATTAAACCTTAATTAATCGATCTGATAAAAGCTGATAATTTTCCGGCACATTTACACCCGAGTTAAAGCAACCTACTGGCACTTCTGGATAAATCTGATCATAGCGTTTGACGGTGTCCATAAATACCCGTCGATTGATGTGCATTCTTTTTAGTTTTTGATGATCGGTTAGTCCAATGGCAGCCATCATTTCAACAAATGAATGGACTCCTGTTGAAAATTATAAGCCCTTTCCCCTTTATCATCCACATCCAATCCTTGTATTAATTTTTTGTCTTGCGTTGCGACACCGACTGGGCAAGTATTATTATTACACCGCAATGCTTGGATACATCCGATAGACATCATCATGGCCCTGGCACTAGTGCAGACATCAGCCCCGAGCGCAATCGCCCTTGCCATGTGATAGCCCGTGATGATTTTGCCCGAAGCAATTAATACAATATCTTTTTTCAAATCGAATCCATCTAGCACATCTTTTGCGAAAGCGAGTCCGTCTCGTAATGGCATCCCGATTGAATTAGAGAATTCAACGGGTGCAGTCCCGTCCCGCCTTCCTTCCGTATCTGTTTCCACAAAATACTGCATGATTTCGGGTCGAATTTCTTCCAAAATATATCGAAAATGCCCAATGACTGGAAAGTTGCGTTGGATGGTGTGTTTAGTTTGCGCCATATCCCTAAAACCCAATAAAATTAAAGGACCCTACTACTATAAATGCCCCACCAAGTCCAAGAGACATAAAGGACTAACAATACAACAATGACAATGGTGATAAAAGCACTGATTAAAAACGTCTTTCGCATGATTCCTTTGCTTTATTTGCACAAATCTAATTAAAATT
>CAYRVZ010000198.1:0-5924 GCA_964427815.1 uncultured Saprospiraceae bacterium
GAAATCCATGGCTTTTGATTTAGAACGTTCTACAGATAATGCTATCATAGGTTTTGGGGCTATTGTAGGAGGGAAACCGCAATTAATGATTGTTATCAATAAGGATTTGGCGAAATTAAAAGGTTGGCATGCAGGAAATTTAATCAGAGAAATTGCCAAAGAGATTAAAGGGGGTGGAGGTGGACAACCCTTTTTTGCTACCGCAGGTGGAAGTGAAACTAAAGGGATCCCGAGTGCATTGAAATTATTAAAAGAAAAAATTGGGCTTGTTTAGCCCTCAAAAATAGGATAATATGAGAATTAAATTTGTTTATTTATTATCGATTTTGGCGTTCGGCATTTGGTCGTGTAAAACGGATCCAAAGACAGCTTCTGATGAGCCAAAATCAGCTGAAGGAGTGACACCAAGTTCGGTTGAAACAAACCCAAAGCAAGCACCCGTTTTTACCACAAAAGGTGAGGGTATTGTATTCTCAGGGCAAATTACCGGCTTTAAGGATGTACCAATCTCTCTTTCCAAAATTGGATTTACACAAAAAACGCCCACTATTTTGGCGCAAGACAAGATGGATGCTGAAGGTCGTTTTGTATTGAATTTTGCTCCTCAGAAAAAAGGGGTCTATGCCTTTAAAGTGGGGAATCAACAGATTTTATTCCTGTTGGATGCAGGGGATTCAGTTGTTTCTATTAATACGAATGATAAATCTTTTCGTGCGTATGACTTTGAGATAAAGGGAGCGCCTATCAATAAAAAATATTTGAAGTTGATGAATGGTGCCTTTAATAAGTCATACTCGGCAGAGGATATAAAGAAAGAGGTGCTGCTCCCTAAAGAACCGTTAGTCGGAACTTTAGCGGCCTTGCAAGTATTAAAGGATCCAGGTTTTTTGCCGATTCATAGACTGTTGTTTAATAAATTACGTAAGGATAAAACGGTGGATAAAGCCCTTTATACGGATGGGTACAAATCTATCATTGCCTCCATGGAAAATTTTGCAAAGCAACAGAATGCCAAAAAACCGATTCAAGTGGGCATGAAAGCTCCTGAGCTGGCCTATGAAGATCCTACTGGAAAAATTAGAAAACTGTCTGACCTAAAAGGAAAATTAGTATTATTAGATTTTTGGGCGAGTTGGTGCGGGCCGTGTCGTCGAGCAAATCCGAAAGTCGTGTCTATTTATAAAAAATATAAAGACCAAGGATTTACGGTATTCTCTGTTTCGTTGGATGGCTCTAAGAAGGATTCTTCTCCAGCCGCAAAGGATAGAGGAAGACAAAAATGGAAGGCAGCAATCAAACAGGACGGATTGGAATGGCCCAATCATGTGAGCGATCTAAAATCTTGGAACTCTGAGGCTTCCGCAAAATATGGGGTGACCAGTATTCCCGCTACCTTCTTGATAGGAAGGGATGGAAAAATTGTTGCTTTAGAACCTGGACGTGGGGATTTGGAAGGCATTATCAAGAAGCATTTATAGGTTTTAATGAATATTGACTTACTAGGGTATCAGCATTTATTGGCAGCCAAAACCATTGATGGACGGACTTATTTACTTGATCCGGTTCGTAAAAAACCGATTTTATTGACCCCAGAAGAAGTTGTACGACAGTTGACTATTCAGTATTTACTTGTAGAAAAAGGCTATCCATTGGCTAGGTTTTCGGTCGAAAAGCAAATAAAACTGAATGAAACGATTAAGCGCTACGACATTGTTATTTATGACAAGTCTGGTAATCCTTTTGTTTTGGTTGAATGCAAACGGCCTAAGATTACTTTAGATCAGCATACTTGTGACCAAATTGCTCGATATAACCTTGTGCTGAAAGTACCTTATTTGATGATTACCAATGGCCCCGAATCCTTTTTCTTTAAAATGGATTATAGTGCAAAGTCATTTGAAAATATTGTAGAATTACCGTCGATATTGTGAGTGTGCTAGGTACTTAAATAACAATTATCAATACAATCCCCACCATTATCAACCTAAATGGGATAAATCGTTTGAGCGGATTAGTTTTAGGCTAAATTTCATTGAAATGCTTAATTACTTTTCTAATATACTTTCCCTTTTTATTGTTGTGCTGACGACAAGCTTGACTGCCCAAACAGTCACTTATTTTGACGTGGATTGGGATACGACTACGGCTGAATATGCGCATTATTTTCGACACGTATATGAGCCTATAGGTTCGGATAGTATTTATCATATTCAAGAGTTTTATCTTGATAGTACACTGTACGAAGATGCATTTGTCACGACAATTGAGTATCGTGATAATTATGTAGGTTGGCTGAAAAAATACTACTCAAATGGGATGTTGAAGTACACCGTTTATTATGATCCCAAAACGCTAAAAAAAGAGGGAGAAGCAAAATGGTATCTGAGAAATGGGTCGCTTTTGGTTCGAGGTATTTATAAAGATGGATATAGCTACGATGGCATCGTGCGTAATCGGACGTATGCCGCCCGTTTTACAAAACTCGATAAAGGCAAATTAGTATCAAGAAGAAATTATTATAAAGATAGCCATCAAATAGCGGAAGAGGTTCTTTATCAAGAAGATAAGTATAACCCTTTGGAGATTCAGTATTTCGATAAGGAGGGTAAGGAAATGGGGCGGTTGAAATTTGCAGATAAGCCAGGTTGGATTTATGATTCTGGTGTACACATTTCTTTCTATAAAGATTTAGATTGGAATCTATCAGTAGAAACCATCAGGCATTATCGTAATGAAAAGGCAGAAGGTGAACAAATTAGTTATAAAAAAACGGGGAAATATGGTTGAAAGGGGTAAATAAAAATAACAAGCATTTTGAGGGGCAGTTCCTAAAGGGTAATGAAATATGGACGGTACGAAAGGGAGTGTTACAACGAATTGATTTCTACCATCGGAAAGGCAATTTGCTTTCTACCTTGTACTATAAAAACGGTGAAAAATGGAAAGGAGTCGAAACGAATTTATTCGTTGACGTGCATTATAGAGCAGGTAAAAAAACAAAGGTTATAGAGTTTTTTGATGCTAGAAAATTGGCTACTAGATACATCAAAACCTTTAAAGATAGTCTGATAACCTATCATTGGTTTGACAGAAAAAACGAAGCAATAGGAGTGGGAAAATATATAGACGGAGAGATTTGGGAAGGGTTAAAAATAATTTATAGGATGGATAATACCATTTATTCCCACTATAAGGCAGGCAAGAAATCAGGAATTGAACAGTTGTTTGATGACAAAGATTTACTCCTTTCAGAAAAAATATATATAGCAGGAAAAGTCGTGCAGGATAAAACCCTCAATCCCATTACGGGAAAAATGGTCAATTGTGAATATCGTAATGGGGAGGCATATAATGGGCGTTTTTTTGAATATAACGTAGAGTCCATTTTTAAGGAAGGCAAATTAATTCAAAAGAATGAATACAAAAATAAACAACTAATTTTTAGTGAAAAATATGAATAATATTATTCATTAAACTGTAATTTTGCCAAGGCATTATAAGTTCCGCCGTCTATTTGCGTAAGCTCAGCATGAGTGCCCGATTCAATGATTTCACCTTTGTCCACAACGTAAATTTTATCTACATTTTTAATGGTTGCTAGGCGGTGGGCAATGATAATGGAAGTCCTATTTTCCATTAGTCTATCCAATGCTTCTTGTACTAATCTTTCAGATTCAGCATCTAAAGACGAAGTCGCTTCGTCTAATAGCAAAATGGCAGGGTCTTTTAAAATAGCTCTGGCAATAGCAACTCGTTGGCGCTGCCCTCCTGACAGTCGTGTGCCTCTGTCGCCAACGACTGTGTCCAGTCCTTCTGGAAAGAGGTCAATAAATTCCCAGGCATTCGCTTGTTGGGCAGCTTGTATAATATCCTTTTCGCTTGCTCCTGTTAAGCCATAGGCGATGTTCTCACGGATACTTCCGCCAAACAAAACAACATCCTGTGGGACTATTGCAAAATTTTGCCGAAAGGCAGTCAGATTATATTCAGAAACAGGTTCGCCATCTACTAAAATTTTTCCTGCTACTGGATCATAAAATCGTAATAGTAAGCTCATGATTGTAGATTTACCTGAGCCACTCTGCCCAGCCAAAGCAATCTTTTCTCCAGGTTTTACGCATAGAGAAATCCCTTTTAATACCTCCATGTCTAGCCGCTTTGGGTAGGTGAAACGAACCTCCTTAAATTCGATAGAACCCTCAAATCGAACTTGTTCAGCAACTGATGGAGGCGTTTTAGAGATTTCTGTATCTCTTTGTAAAATTTCTGAAATTCTTTCTGTCGCACCTACTGCACTAGCTATCTCAGCATATAAATTGCCCAACCCTGCAATAGCTGACCCAATAATGCCTGTATAAATGATGAACGAAAATAAATCTCCTACTTGCATTTCTCCACTTTCTACCAGCAGCGCTCCTTGTATCAAAACAAAGAAAATACCACCAAATAAAAATACCATCATAAAAATGAAAAACAAACCTTTGAAATGTGCAAAACGCAAGGAAATAGTAACAATTTCTTTTAAAGAATGGCCATATCGAGCTTCTTCAAACCATTCATTGGCATAGGCTTTGACTGTCGTAAATGCCTGAAAGACTTCATCTACAATAGTATTGGTAGTGGCAATTTTTTCTTGCCTTTCTCGGGATAATTTCCGAATCTTTGAACCAAAAATCATCGCCAAAATAACAATAACTGGAAACGTCATCAGCATAATAAAGGATAACTTGGGAGCAAAATAAATCAAAATACCAATGCCTGCAAAAAGAATCACAATTTGTCGCAAAAATTCACCAAGTGTTACAGAAAATGCAGATTGTAATTTTTCTATATCGGTGGTTATTCGGCTGGTTAATTCACCAACGCGATACTGCTCAAAATAAGTTAAGTCTTGACGTAGCATTTGACCAAAAACGGCCTTTCTTACATCAGCCATTCCATTTTCACTGACCTTTGCAAAAAGGATGGTTTTGATATATGAAAATAGTCCTTGAATAATGACGATAGCCCCAAAAACCCATGCGAAATCAAGGACTTTTAGCCCTAGTTTAGGGTATTTAGGCTGCTTGTTGGCAACATTGGCCATCTCGCCTGCAGCTCCTGGAAAGGCCATGAATACCAAACTTGAAATGCTCAATAGTACCATGCCCAAAATAAATTGAAACCGATATGGACGGATATAATTGAAGATAAAGGCACTTTTCTTTATCTCTTTCCAGCTTACCTTTGGGGTCGGTTCAGTATTTCTTTTTCGTTTCGCCATTGTTTAGTTTTTTGTGAGTATATTATAAGAAGTAGGAGCATAGATAGTTCATGCGACTTACCTTTTTTTTAAAAGGGCAGTCATACGAACAATCATAGATACATCGTGTTACTAATTTGTGCATTCTTAGAAAGATGAGTCTCTCAAAAAATTAAACATGGATAAAAATAAAATTCTTCAAGCATTAAGCCGTGTCAAAGATCCAGAATCTGGACGAGGGCTCGTAGAACAAAATTTAATTAAATCTCTAACCGTAGATGCCCCTAATGTGCACCTCGTTTTACAGGTGGGAGATTTGAATATGGACAAAAAGAACGAATTGAATTTTGCAGCAATCGGTGCGGTTCAAGAAGTGTATCCAGAGGCAAATGTCAACTTGCATATGGTGGTGGTGGATCCAGCTGCTGCTGCAAAAAAGTACCCACATCTAAAGAATATTGTCGCTATAGCTAGCGGAAAAGGGGGAGTAGGAAAATCTACGATGACGGTTAATTTAGCACTTGCGTTAAAAAAGCAGGGTTATCAAGTCGGGATTTTGGATGCAGATGTTTATGGACCTTCTATCCCAATTATGTTGGGTTTGAAAGGACAAAAACCCATGATTCAGGACGTACATGGTCGCCCCAGAATGATGCCTTTAGAAGGGCATGGCATTTCCGTG
>CAYRVZ010000199.1:0-5874 GCA_964427815.1 uncultured Saprospiraceae bacterium
ATATTATAGTTCCTCCACATAATATTGCTGGAAGAAAAGAATAATTTATCGATGATACCCCGAGCCGTTTCATCATCTGGTGGATCAGTACCTCTTAACTGGCGGTAAATGTATTTGACCGCTTCAATTTCAGAGCTGGTCACATCCTTTTGTAGTGTATTATAAATTACTTCGTAATCCATTTCAATACCATCCTTTTGTAGGATAATATCTTCTACACCAGAATTCAGAACGGCCTGAATATTTTCTTCATCTAGAATAACATCTCTTTCAAGGATAATTTCGTTCCGTTGGATGGTAACTGTTTCACTAGTGTCCTCATCCACAAAGTCTTCCGCCCATGTTTTTAGCACACGCGCCGCTAACTTACGTCCAATATTCTTTTTTAGATTTGCTTCAGTAGCTTTGATTTCATCCGCTAGACCAAAAAGGTTCAGGATTTCTTTATCGGTATCAAAGCCAATTGCTCTCAACAGAGTCGTTACCGGAAATTTCTTTTTACGATCGATGTAAGTGTACATCACCATTTTGGTATCTGTTGCAAATTCCATCCAAGCCCCTTTAAAAGGAATGACTCTGGCATTATACAATGTCGTACCATTAGGGTGGGTACTTCTTCCGAAAAACACGCCTGGAGAGCGGTGTAATTGAGAAACAATCACTCTTTCTGCCCCATTAATAATGAAGGTCCCTTTAGGAGTCATGTAAGGAATATTCCCTAAGAAAACATCTTGGATGATGGTTTCAAAGTCAATATGTTCCTCATCGTTACAAGACAATTTCAACTTAGCTTTCAATGGAACACTCATCGTTAATCCCCTTTGCATACATTCTTCTATGGTGTATCTAGGCGGATCAATATAGTAGTCCAAGAACTCTAGGTTGAAAATGTTTCGAGTATCATGAATCGGAAAATTCTCTTGAAACACTCTGAACAAGCCTTCATGAGATCTATTTTCGGGGGTCGTTTCAAGCTGGAAGAACTCCTGGAACGATTTAAGTTGAATTTCCAGTAAGTCTGGGTATTCATTGGGCAGCTTAATCTGTCCAAATTGAATCCTTTTACTTTCTGCTGAAACTGTTGAGGCGGTGTATGTCATAATATGGCGTAGTTTTAGGAGAAGAAAACAGGTTATCCCTGCGATTGCACAAAAGGGCTTAGCCGTTGATTTTCATCAACAGCTAAGCCTTACTTTAGTATTTAATAGAATACTTCTATCATTCAGCGAGCCGTATTATTTTAGTTCAACAACACCACCTGCGTCTTCGATGACTTTCTTCAGCTCTTCAGCCTCATCTTTAGAAACTCCTTCCTTTAACTTGGCTGGAGCACCATCCACAAGCCCTTTAGCATCTTTAAGACCTAGTCCTAAAGCTGTCTTAACTGCTTTAATTACTTGTAGTTTAGACGAACCTGCTTCAGTCAAAACAACATCAAACTCTGTTTTTTCTTCAGCAGCACCTCCGCCACCTCCAGCTGGAGCAGCTACTGCAACTGCCGCAGCAGCTGGTTCAATACCGTACTCTTCTTTTAGAATTTCAGCTAACTCACTAACTTCTTTAACAGTTAGGTTAACTAATTTTTCTGCAAAATCTTTCAAATCTGCCATTTTTTAATTTTTTTTATGTACACAAATGTGCGATGAACTTAGAAGCCAAATTTAGGAAGCTGCACGCTCTTCCAATGCTTTCATCAAACCAGATAAAGTTGATCCGGCTGATTTCAAGCTACTGATTACGTTCTTAGCAGGCGATTCTAGTAGGCCGATAATTTCTCCAATCAACTCCTCTTTGGACTTGATCTTTGATAAACCTTCTAGCTGATCGTCTCCAATATAAACGGAAGAATCAATGTATGCAGCTTTTAATATAGGTCTTTCCTTCTCCCCTCTAAACTCCTTGATTATTTCAGCTGGAGCTTTTGGGTTATCGGAAATCAATAAAGAAGTAGGTCCTTTAAGCGATGGTAATAATTCCTTGTAGAGTTCATTTCCACTAGCAATTAAAGGTTCTAATGCTTTAGTCAGTAGCGTATTTTTCACTACTTGCATCGATACGCCTTTGTCATAACAAAGGCCTCGAAATTTATTTATGTCCTCTACTGTAATAGAAGATGTATCTGTTAGATAAAAGTTAGTAGCTCCTGAAATTTTTTCCGTTAGCTGCTCTATTATCTGTGCTTTTAACTCTCTTTTCATTTTTAATTAATTTTAAGCGTCATTTAAATAGAGTGTGTATCAATCTTCACTGCAGGCCCCATAGTAGGAGCTACATAAATAGATTTCATATAATCACCCTTTACGGAAGAAGGTTTTAGTTTTATCAATGTAGTCAAAAGCTCCATTGCATTTTCAACCAACTTCTTTCCATCAAAAGACACTTTACCAATTGGGGAATGAATGATACCAAATTTGTCAACACGGAAGGCTATTTTCCCTCCTTTTACATCATTGACAGCTTTACCGACATCCATCGTTACCGTTCCAGTCTTAGGATTAGGCATCAAACCACGTGGACCAAGAATACGACCTATACGACCGACCTTTGCCATTACATTTGGAGTAGCTATCACTACATCGACATCTGTCCACCCGCCTTGAATTTTTTGCACCAAATCATCTAACCCAACATAATCGGCTCCAGCTTCTTTAGCTTCAGCCTCTTTGTCCGGCGTACAAAGGACTAATACGGTCTTATTCTTACCTGTCCCGTGTGGTAAAACCACAGTACTTCTAATTCCTTGATCTGGTTTTTTTGGATCTACACCCAGATGGATGTGTAAATCAATCGAGCCATCAAATTTTGCAGTACTTAGTTCTCGAACCATCTTCATAGCGTCATTCACGCTATATTCAGCAGTCAAGTCGTACTTTTTTTCTGCGGCTTTTCTTTTCTTTGAGATTTTTCCCATTAGTTTTAATTAAAAATTGAGGTAATAACGTTTCAAACATAAAGAGGTGAAACTTCCTCTAAAAATACAGTTACGCTTCCCAAGGGGGCGTTCCTGTTACTTTTAGTCCAATACTTCTTGCAGTACCTGCTAACATTTTCATAGCAGACTCTACTTTAAAAGCATTCATGTCAACCATTTTGCCTTCGGCAATGGTTCTGACTTGATCCCAAGTAACCGAACCCACTTTAAGTCGATTAGATTCAGCGGAACCTTTTTTCACTTTAGCAGCTTCTTTCAATTGCACTGCGGCTGGTGGTGTTTTAACGATAAAGTCAAAAGACTTATCTTTATATACCGAGATAACAACCGGTAAAATTTTACCTTGTTGATCTTGGGTTCTGCCGTTAAAACGTTTGCAAAACTCCATGATATTAACCCCCTTACCCCCAAGAGCAGGACCAATCGGAGGAGCAGGATTCGCCTGTCCACCCTTTACTTGTAATTTGATAAAAGCTTCAATTACTTTTGCCATTTCTTCTTTTTTTCAGTATTCCATTATTTGAGAAGCGCCCCTACAAGTAGAGCAACAATGGAATGGTTTATGTTTTGGACTTAACTAACGTTAAACCCAATAATACTAGGATTGTTTTTCAACTTGGACAAAACTTACTTCCACTTCAGTTCCACGTCCAAAAATCTTAACAATCACTTTTAATTTCTTTTTCTCTTCGTTTATTTCTTGAACTTCCCCAACGAAGCCCTTAAAGGCTCCATCAATGACTTTCAAAGTCTCTCCCACAATAAATGGCTCAATAAGCGCCTCTATATTGTCTTGTGACTCATCCACTTTACCGAGCAATCTATTCGCATCAGAGTCTTTCATTGGGGTTGGATTCGCTCCGCCCAAAAAGTTAATGATGTTAGGAAGATTCGTTAGCCCCCTTACAATAGCGCCCGAAAACCGTCCATCAACCGCTTCGACTAATATATAGCCAGGCAGTATATTTCTTTCTTGAATCACTTTTTTGCCCTTTCTAATCTTATAGACCTTTTCGGTGGGGACTAAAATATGTGTAACGACATCCCCCCAACCTGATCGCCCAATTTCAAGCTCCAAGCGTTCTTTTATCTTTTTTTCTTTACCACTGATTACTCGCAAAGAATACCAACTCGTTTTTGCTTTCTCTTCCATTATTACTTAACACCGTTTAACCCGTATACTAAATCCATCAAGGTCTTAGAACCTAGGTCCATGAAAAAAACTAAAGATGTAATAATAACTGTTGCAACGAGTACGACAATTGTACTAGACTGAAGACTTTCCCAAGAAGGCCAAGTTACGTGCTGCGTAAGCTCTTCATAACTTTCTTTTAGTACTGCAATTAATTTTTCCATAACTTTATTTTTGCACGGGTGGAGGGACTCGAACCCCCAACCTACGGTTTTGGAGACCGTCGCTCTACCAATTGAGCCACACCCGTAAGAATCAATAGAATAAAAATGCAAAAATTAAACACCTAAAACAAGGTGTTTAATTTTATGCATCACTTACAAATTAAGTAAGTTATTCTTAATCCAATATTTCAGTAACTTGACCTGCACCTACTGTACGGCCACCTTCACGAATTGCAAAACGCAATCCCTTTTCCATTGCAATAGAGTTAATCAATTTAACTTCTAAAGTAACGTTATCTCCAGGCATAACCATTTCTACGTTTGCTGGCAACGTAACATCACCAGTAACATCAGTAGTACGGAAATAAAACTGAGGACGATATCCTTTAAAGAATGGTGTGTGACGACCTCCTTCATCTTTACCTAAAACATAAACCTCACACTTGAAGTGTGCATGTGGCTTAACAGAACCAGGCGCACAAATAACTTGTCCACGCTTGATATCGTCCTTATTAATACCTCTAAGTAAGATACCCGCATTATCTCCAGCCTCTCCTCTTGATAAGATCTTACGGAACATCTCAATACCTGTAACTGTTGAAGTCAAAGCCTTTTCATCTGGACCAATCATACCAATAATTTCAACACCATCACCAGAATTAATTACTCCACGTTCGATACGACCAGTAGCAACTGTTCCACGACCTGTGATTGAGAATACATCCTCAATAGGCATCAAGAAAGGTAAATCAACTAAACGATCTGGTTCAGGAATGTCTTTATCACAAGCTGCCATCAAGTCTTTGATTGCTTGAACAGATTTCTCTTCCCCTTCTAAAGCTTTTAATGCTGAACCAGCAATGATAGAGATATTATCTCCATCATACTCGTATTGACTTAAGATCTCCCGAACTTCCATTTCTACAAGTTCTAACATTTCTTCGTCGTCAACTAAGTCAACTTTATTCATGAATACAACCAAAGCCGGTACACCGACCTGACGAGCCAATAGAATGTGCTCACGAGTTTGAGGCATAGGACCATCAGTCGCCGCAACCACTAAAATAGCGCCATCCATTTGAGCAGCACCTGTAACCATGTTTTTCACATAATCCGCGTGACCAGGACAGTCCACGTGCGCATAGTGACGATTTTCTGTTTCATACTCCACGTGTGCAGTATTAATAGTGATACCCCGTTCTTTTTCTTCTGGAGCAGCATCAATAGCGCCATAATCCATTACTTCTGCAAGACCGTCTTTTGCTAAAACATTTGTGATAGCTGCAGTTAAAGTTGTTTTACCATGGTCAACATGACCAATGGTACCGATGTTAAGGTGCGGTTTGTTCCTTTGAAATTCTTCTTTTGCCATTAGTAGGACATTTTGATAAAACGATTAAACTAAAAAATGCAACCGGAGAGCCAATGACGGGAATTGAACCCGTGACCTCGTCCTTACCAAGGACGCGCTCTACCCCTGAGCTACATCGGCTTAACTTTTGGGTTAAACCAAAGTTTGACTTATTTTCCGTAAGGAAAAAAAAGAGCGGGCGACAAGACTCGAACCTGCGACCCTCAGCTTGGAA
>CAYRVZ010000200.1:0-2270 GCA_964427815.1 uncultured Saprospiraceae bacterium
ACAGCGGTTACAGGTACTAAAGAAGGTGGAAATGAAAAATGTTCTGTTTGTCATGATGGCTGGCAAGTCGAATTTGCCTTGGACATGGAGCGAAGTAGTAATGCGGACAGAACGTCTTTGGTTCTTTCTTCTAGCAATACAAATACCCCAAGATATTTTGGTGGCTCGTCCGTTGCGACCGCTACTGCTGCAGGAATTGCCGCGTTGGTCTGGTCAAAGAATACTAGCCTGACAAGGTCACAAGTTAAAACAAAACTAATGCAAGCCTCTTCCAATTATCCAAATAAAGATGGAGATTTGGGTTGGGGAAGTATTGATGCTTATCAGGCAGTAAACAGTACTTGGTAAATCCTTACTTTAATTTAATTAAAAAAGCCACGAACTCATTTGAGTTCGTGGCTTTTTTATTAGTCCGATGTCCTTTCTAAACCAAGTCTTATTTTGGCAAGTAAATCTTTTGTCCGGGAATCAAAATCTCCCCAACTTCTAAATTATTTCTGTCCATTAACTTTTGAGTTTCGTAGCCATAGTAATTCGCAATTGACCAGATGGTTTCGCCCTCTTGAACGACGTGACTAGTAATCTTGGGGGCTGACACTTCTAGTTCGGAAGGCACTGGAACACTGCCCGACAAAACTGGCATTTCCTTATCACTCGTAGCCTCTACTTTGTCATGCGTCTTTTCCCCGTCCGCAGGACAATTACAATCCGTGGTAAATAACTGCATACCTGGCTTTAAAATGTCTCCTTCTTCCATGCCATTCATATGCGCCAGACGTTCCGACGTATATCCATATAGCGTCGCTAAAGTATAAAGGTTTTCTCCTTTTTGTACAATATGAACACCATCTGTAGATTTAACAGGCTTGTGCGTATTAACATATTTCTTTGTTGGCTTCTTCACACCTTTTACATTAAACTTCTTCTTCTTCGCCTTTTTCTTAGGAGCAGCGGTATATGTTGGAGTAGGTGGCTGAACCCGTAATTGAGAACAAGCTAAAATCTTAGTGCTTTTTAATTTGTTCCATTTACGCAATTGCTTTATAGTTAAACCTTCCTGTCTAGCAATACTAAACAAATTTTCGCCATATTGAACTAAATGATGCCCTTCCTCTTCAAAGTTAGTACATTTTTTGGGTACAAAAGCCTTTGTTTCTATAGGCTTTGGAGCCGCTTTTTGTGCAAGCTCCGGTTTAGACGCAAGTCCTAGCCGAATGCGATTACCTTGGCAATGCGCTGCCTTAAACTCTGGTAAGGTTACCCCGTTGATTTTGACTAACGAATATTGATTATCATTTGCTTCGGCAGTGGTATTTCCAATTTTTTCTTTGATAATGCCTACGCCATTTAGGTAATAAAAATCATTCGTTGGGCGGCAAGTATTCTTACTGATACTTCTAAAGTGAAAAGCCTCGCATTTACTCCCTTCGTCCATAAAGAAAACCTGGGATTCAGAAGTTGACGTAGCCAAGTTAGCTGTAGATTGTAAGGTCGCTTGCGCAAAAGAAAATTCATAATCAGGTCGTACTATTTTTCCTGCTTGCAAATCTTTGCTCATATAACTTGCCATTCTAGCAGGAGAAATATGATAATGTCCATAAGTATCGCTTGGCATGATGATATAGACATCAATCAAATTATTATTAATGGATTTCACTAATTTATCATCAAAAAGATTATTGCCACAACCAATAGCTCCTTTCGGAATGATGGTGTAGTCCTTTTGATTCTCGACACCCATTTCTAATGCAATGATTCCGCTAGCCGTGTGTATCTGGTAGGTAATATACTTGGTTGGAGCAGAGTTCTGTTGATACTCCAATCTATCCATGCAATTAGGCTCAAAGAGTATGTACTTAGTTTGATTGGCAAAAGCTGAAACGCTAATGATCATCATTACTACAAAAGATAAGTATTTCATGTCGGTTACTGTTTGTTTACAAAGTAAGGCTAAAGTGCCTTTGTTCAGGGCAAATATATGGTATAAATAGATAATAAAACAAAATATTGTAATATATGAATAGATAAATGCTTGATAATCAGTAATAATACACCATGTAGGGTACAAATTTTTATAGTATCAGAAATATAAGTTTTGGTTTTTGAATGGTTTTTATTAAGTATTTACTTGGATTCAGCTTCACCCTGTGGAGTATCACATTTTTCTTTTTTACATTCAACTACGCCACCAAGCTTTTACATAAGCCAAAAGTCCATAATATTATAAAACATTGATATTCAATGGCTTAATGGCACATCATTTGCAAATA
>CAYRVZ010000200.1:2370-5856 GCA_964427815.1 uncultured Saprospiraceae bacterium
GGGGTATTGAAATATTAGCCAGTCGGTGTGGTTGGATTTTGAACTTTACACCATTCATATTTTTCTTCTTTCTATCCGAACACACATTCAGGCTTTTACATAATCCAACTGTCTATAATATTATAAAACATTGATATTCAATGGCTTAATGGCACATCATTTGCAAATATCTATTCTGTAAGACATGAAGAAGATCCTAGTTTAAAAACTAGTTAAGAATAATTTGGGGGGTTTATTTTACGGCAGCAGAAAGACAAAGGTCTTTTTGCTGTTTTTTTTTGTCGAAAGGGGGCGGCTATTACGCGGGGTATTGAAATATTAGCCAGTCGGTGTGGTTGGATTTTAAGGTGAGATGATACTTTCCTGCACGTCGAACTTTCCAAAAGTCGGTAACTTTTGGAAAGGGGTGTCTTTTCTTGTGGCTAAGTTGTTAAACTGGTCTTGTCATTGGTGGATCTTTTACCGTTGTCAGGCTTGTCCTTTCATCCTTTCCCTTTCACCTTTTCCTTTAACCTTTCCCTTCACACGTCGAACTTTCCAAAAGTCGGTAACTTATGGAAAGTTACAATCGAAGCTTAGCCACATACAATATTTTATACACATCGCTATTTCTTTAGGTTTGGAGAATTCTAGTATCTTTACTTTTATTCTCCAAAAGCAACTAGATGAAAAACTACACGCTCATTCTATTATCCTTCTTTCTAGGATGGTCATCCCTTTTTGCGCAAGCTGATACGCTTCCAAAAGATATATATGGGGGATTAAAATTTAGGAATTTAACACCTGCTTTTGTATCAGGACGAATTTCAGATTTTGCTGTAAATCCTGATAATCCAAGTGAATATTATGTAAGTGCAGGCTCCGGGCACATCTGGAAAACCACAAATAACGGTACCACTTTCAAACCCATTTTTGAAAAAAAGGGCGCATACGCAATAGGCTGTTTAAAGCTTGATCCGCAAAACCCAAATACCATTTGGGCTGGTACGGGAGAAAACAATCACCAAAGAGCTATTGGTTATGGCAATGGTGTTTATAAATCTTTAGATGGTGGAGCCAGTTGGAAAAATATGGGACTCAAGGAGTCCAGACAAATCGGTATGATTGCCATTCACCCCGAAAATAGTGACCTTGTTTTTGTCGCTGCAGAAGGTTCTATCTGGGGCCCGAGTACCGATAGAGGTTTATATCGAACAGAAGACGGTGGCAAAACTTGGAAGAAAGTTTTAGACATTAGTAAACATACGGGTATCAATAATGTGATTATAGATCCCAATAATTCTAATATTATTTATGCAACTTCAGAGCAACGCAGGAGGCATGCGAATATTAGAATAGGTGGCGGGCCAGAGTCAGCCGTGTATAAATCTACAGATGGTGGATCAACTTTTCAAAAAATAATGAAAGGCTTACCCAAAGTGGATATTGGGGGAATGGGCATTGCGGCCTCCCCTGTTCAGAAAAATTTACTTTACTTAATTGTAGAAGCTGCACTTGGGAAAGGTGGGTTTTATCGTTCTACCAATGGGGGCGCTTCGTGGAAAAAAATGAGTGCTCATAGTGCTAGTGGACAATATTACAATGAAATATATTGTGACCCCAAAAACCCAGACAAAGTATTCTCTGTGGAGACACGTTCTCATTTTACTATAGATGGTGGCCTAACTTGGAAAACCATCGGACAAAACAAAAAGCATGTAGATGATCATGCCCTTTGGATAGATCCCAAGAATACAAATCATTTCATGGTTGGGAGTGATGGGGGTATATATGAAACCTATGATTTTGGAGAAAATTATATTCACAAAAGCAATTTACCTATCACACAATTCTATCGCGTAAACGTGGATAATTCTTATCCTTTTTATTGGGTCTATGGAGGTACACAAGACAATAGCAGCTTAGGTGCCCCTTCACAAACCCTTTATACTGACGGGGTTACGCGTGGAGAATGGATTGTTACACAAGGAGGAGATGGATTTTGGCAAGCCATAGATCCCACGGATCCCAATATCGTATATTCAGAATATCAATATGGTAATCTGTTTCGATTTGACAAGAAAAGCGGTGAAAAGTTAAACATAAAACCTCGTGAACGAAAAGACGAGAAGCTTTACAAATGGAATTGGAATACCCCATTTATTTTAAGTCCACATAATCATAAACGACTATATATGGGTGCCAACAAAATCTTTAGAAGTGACGACCAAGGTCATTCGTGGCAAGTTATTTCGGATGATATTACAGCACAGATCCCAAGGGATAATGCGCCCGTAATGGATAGGTATTGGGGAGTAGATGCTGTGGCAAAAAATGTAAGTACTTCGCTGTATGGAATGGCTATTGCATTGGAGGAATCTCCTTTACAGGAAGACTTAATTTATGTCGGGACTGATGATGGATTAATTCAAGTAAGTGAAGATGCCAAAAATTGGCGTAAGCAAGAGCACTTTCCTGGAGTACCAGCACATACCTATATCAGTGATATTCGGTGTTCCAAACATCAAAAAGAAGTCGTATTTGCTTCCTTTGACAATCGCAAAAGAGATGATTTTACCCCTTATATTTTGATGAGTTCGGACAAGGGTTTGACCTGGCATTCTATCGCAGGAGACCTACCCAAAAATGGAACTGTACACACCATCGAGCAAGACCATGTTAACCCTAACTTGCTATTTGTGGGTACTGAATTTGGTATTTTCTTTACAACGAACAAAGGGAACAATTGGGTTAAATTAAAGTCTGGTATTCCTGACATCAGCATAAAAGATTTAGTGATTCAACAGCGAGAAAATGATTTAGTCGCTGCATCATTTGGACGAGGGTTTTACATCTTACCAGATATTAGTGCCTTGCGGGAAATAACGGGTAGCTTTGCAGCCAAAAAAGCCCACTTATTTCCTATTAAAAATGCCTTGCGTTATATCCAACGAAATCGTGGTGGCTATGGTTTTGGGTCGATGGTTTATAAGTCTAAAAATGCACCTTTTGGGGCTACCTTTACTTACTACTTAAAAGAAGTTCCGAAAACTTTGAAAGCGATTCGTCACGAAAAAGAAAAAGAATTAATTAAAAATAAACTACCTATTCCCCTACCCGACTTACAAGCTCTAGAGCGAGAAAAAAACGAAATCAAACCTTATTTAATTTTTTCTATCAGTGATGCTTCTAGAAAAGAAATCAGAAAAATAAATCAAAAAATAGGTAAAGGCATTCAGCGACTTACTTGGGATTTGTCGATTCCTTACCCCTATCCTATTCAAGCTCCAAAAGGAAGGTTTGACCCATTACAAAAAACCAGTACTTTTAGTTTGGTTCCGCCTGGAGATTACCAAGTCACGGTTTATCAAGTCATCCGAGAGAAAATGACCATCCTTATTCCCGCAAAAAGTTTTAAGGTAGAGGCACTCAATAATCAAACCATTCGAGCAAAATCATACGCAGAAGTCACTGATTTTCAGCAAGATATAGCCAAATTAGGCAAAG
>CAYRVZ010000201.1:0-5838 GCA_964427815.1 uncultured Saprospiraceae bacterium
TGATACGTCGTCCGCTAAGTGCAACCCTAGAAATTCATTTTTTGTACAAAATTACTTCTTACGAGCCAGTGGTGCAGACTGAATACGTACGGTGGCACGATTACGGCTCACAACTTGACCAGTTGAATCTATGATAACTAAAACAACGCGTCGGTCATATTTTTTTTCTCCACCCAAAGGCATCGATTCACCAAAGACAGTTCCGCCAATATTTTTTTCTCTAATTCCGTACCGGAGCAATTGTTTTTTCACCCTATCTAACCGTTGTTTAGCATAATAGATATTCGCAGCCGCACAACCCGAAGAATCGGTATGCCCCCCTAGATATATTTTGAAGTCCGGATTCTTCTTTAAGATTTTAGCAAATTCTCTTACTGTTTTTTTGCCGCTATCGGTGATTTGACTTCCACCATTCAGGTAAAATATTGATCCCACCATCAGCCCATCAGATCCAATATGGTTATAGACGAAATCATTGACAAAATAGGGACATGGCGAACCACACCATAATTTTTGCTCTTCTAGATCTATCACCCTAGCATCTACAAAACCTTTTTGCAAAAGCATTAGTCTTGCTTCATCTGCTTCCTCTTCTGAATTATAATCACCTATGTAATAATGATACAATTTATTCTGATCTATCTTACTAAAAACACCCGCAATCCCAGCTTCCTTGATAGCCGTGGGCGTAAATTTTGAGACATAGGTCGCAATCGAAACCCTAAAATTTTGTGCAACCAACGATTGTGTCAGTAATAGGGCAAAGAAAAGTACTATCTTACGCATTATTAGAAGTCGATTTTATGAGTTAAGTGCAATAGCTTTGCACGGCAAATTGCACTTGATGTTCTACTTTCAAGCAAACCATCAAACAGTATAAGTGGGAATATAATACAAAGATACAGATAATATAGCAACTATCAAAATCAGAAACCTATATTAACACTCGATTAATCTAATTATCAATCAGTAATACATATAGAAAATCAATCTTGCAAAAAAGTATTGACGACTTCCAGCAATAATTTTGGCTGCTCTGCATGCACCCAATGACCCGCTTTCTTAATAATATGAATCTTTGCCTGTGGAAATAAGTCCGTTATCCTATCTATATCCGTCAAAGATATATAAGCTGAATTATCCCCTTTTACAAAAAGTACAGGACGCGGATACACTCCGCACCCATTTTCTTGGTCAATTATTTTTTCATAGTTCTGTCGAATAATAGACAAATTAAATTTCCAACGATACTGCTGCTCCGCTTCTCTTTTTAAATTCTTCATTAAAAACTGTACAATTGAGGGATCTTTTATTTTTTGCAGTAATTTTTCCGCTACTTCCTTCCTTTTGGTTGGCTGAGTCAAATCAATAGACAACAAAGCGTCAAAAATAGGCAAATGAGTCGGTTTGTATTTTTTAGGAGCGATATCTACTACGACAAGTTTTTCTATTAGGTTTGGGTATTTCAAGGCGATATTCATCGCCACTTTCCCACCCATTGAATGCCCCATCAAAAGCACATCAGTCAATGAATGCTCCTCCAAGAATGTCTTAACATCCTCCCCCATCAAGTTATAATCCATCTCATCCAAATGACAAGACTTACCATGATTGCGTAAGTCAACGATATAAACTATATGATGGGCTGATAAATGTCGGGCAAAAGACTTCCAATTATCCAACATTCCAAACAAGCCGTGTAAAATGACCACCACTGAACCTTCCTCCCCAAATCGTTTATAATTAAGCTGACAATACTCCATCCAACAAGCTTACTTATAGGTATTTTCAAAAAACGCTTCGTATCCTTCCAGACTCTTTTGGCGCAAGATTTTACGATAATTGGCTTGCGTAATTGGATAAACTTTTGCCTTAGAGATAAAGGATTTCAAGTCCTCATCAGAGACTAGTCCTTCATAATAAACCATCGCTTTATCTCCATTTTTAAATTTACGAATCACTAGGATTGGATTTTTTATATTAGATCCTAAGAAGATACTCGAAATACGAAAATGTTGTAATTTAAAGTATGTTTTATTAAAATTACTAATCGCTTTTTTAATATCATTCACCACTGAACCTTCCGGCAATGAAACCAACATAAAATGGGACCGGCTCATTCCTTCAGCAAATTTACTTTTGATTTTGGTTTTGGTTGAAGCATTCCCAACACTACCCACTCCACTAGTAAGATCCTCACCCAGTACTCTTAATATTTCCTTGGCGCGCTTTTCTTCCTCAGTATTCTTAAATCTAGCCACTACCTGTTTCAGTCCGACTATATATTCTTTGCGTCCATTCATTGCCCCACCTAGCATCGCACTCAATAAAGAGAACTTAGCTTCTAAAGGGTTTTTAGGACCAAATAGCTGTTTGACTTTGGACACTCTCGCACTAGCTTTTTGATATTGAGCTGCCTTGTATAGAGCATACGTTTCATCAAAATAGGTATTAATTCTATTCTCATTTTTATTCAGCTCATTCAAATAATTCGGGTCTTTCAAGACTCTAGCAAATTTAGAATTAGCATATTCTTTCAAAATCAAATCATGATAATACTTCTTTTTGGTCGCAAGACTCAAATCGCCACTTGACAAATAAGCATAGTAATAGGCATCCAATTCGTTCTTGGTAGAATCTGGGTAGCGCTTGAGCATGTCTTCTAGAACAGTCAAAGAACGCTTGGGCGATTCTAACCGATCTCTATATAATACTCCAAGATTGAACATCGCTTGATAGACAAGTCCATTGGCTTTTTTCTTTTCCTTCACTGTATTCGGAATTCCAGTTAGCATGGCATTAATGTCAGCCTCCGAGTAGGTCTCAGCCACTTCTGCGGCCGTGCTGACACTTTCCGAATCTGCCAAACTTTGACTGGAGGATCTTCTCCAATTATCTATCAATGGTCGGTCTCCCCATGTTTTTTCAAAGATTCGTCTTCCTTTTTTAACTTTAGACTGATCGTAAGCAAAGAAAGTACTCTTGACTCCGATGCTTGTATTGGTGCTTGTTTTAGCTTTAGCATTGATATTTTTCGCATCCTCGGTGGCTTTTGCGATTGCTTCTTTTTCTAGTTTTTCTTCTAGCATCTTAATCGCTAAGGCACGTTGCACAGACTTCGGTTTAGCCGCAAAAGTCAACAAGCTATCCTGCATCTGTATAATCGCTAAGTTGCTTGCAATCTCAGTCAGGTTTTGGCTATATTTTGCCACCTGATCATAACGTTCATCAGACTTGTCCATCGCTAACAACGCCATGTCATAATATTCTTTAGCTTCAATAAATTTATCTTTTGCAAAATACAAATCCGCTAACATCAAGCTTGACTCTGCCGTCTGTGAGCGATTGCCACTATTATTCTCCAAGGAATTTTCTAAGGCCGCAATCGTTTTTGCTTCGTAACCTTGCTTCATATACAATTTGGCTAGTGTGAAGTATAGCTGATCCTTGTAATCCTTATTCTTCCGATCTTTTAGTAATTTTTCTAGGGAGGCAATCGCTTGTTCCGCTGTACTAGATCCTGATAACCAAGCATCTAAGGCAACATTCATCTTTGCCGAAAAGGCCATTTCATAGGTAGGTTTATACTTCACTACTTTTGCGAAAGCATCCAATGCGGCCTTTTCTTGACCGTCTTTTTGATACAATTGTCCCAAGATATAGAGTAATCTAGTTTTCTTTTTCTTCTTTCGTATAAGACCTACTGCTTCCTCCAATGCCGGAATGGCTTTTCTGTATTTACCCTGTTTTAGTAATAGATCCGCTTTCGCTTTTGCCACCTCAGGTTTTAACCTCTTAAAGACCTCTTGGCTATTCTCCAACCTTCTCAACACGTATGCTGCATCTTCATACATCTTTCGCTGCGTGTAGTTACGTGCCAACCAAAGCTGCCCTTTTTGATAAGCTGGTTTATGTTTAAACAAACCGTATTTTTTCTTTCCTTTATCTTCTTCCTCCTTTCCTTTCTTCTTTTTATCCTTCTTTGTTTTTGCCAGCACCTCTTTTTTCACTTCCTTCTTTCCTTCATTGGCTTCTGCCCTCTTCCTTTCTTTGTAGCGTTCCCTCATTTCCTCTTTGGTCATTTTTTTCTTCTTGGCTTTTTTCTGAGACTTTCTTTTTCTCTTTTTGGACTTTTTCTTTTTGGGTTTCCGTTTTTTTCTTCTTTTTTTGTGTTTTTTGCCTCTTTTTCGCTTAGCCTCTCTCTTTGCCATTGCGCTGGGACTATACTCATCGCCTAGATAGAGCAAGGTTTCCTCCGCAGATTCATAGTCTTTCTTTAAAAACTGGGCCTTTGCAATGTTCAGATAAGAATCATCGGTCCATTTGCTGGGTCGATGAAGGGAAATCACCACAGAAGATTTTTTGATGGATTCGTCCAAATCGGCAAAAACAGGCTTCGCATCCTCCACCTCCGAATAGGTGTAAACATCTAAAATTTGGTTATAATTATCCTGATGAAACTCATTAAGTTTGTCTATACTCTCCATGATGAGTACATTTGCATTATAATAACCATTATAATGCGCCGTAATATCATGGTATATCTTCTTCGCCTTCGATACGTCCCCCTTTTTCTTTTGGGTGACACAAGAGGTGAAAAGTGCCGAAAACGCTAGCAATATGAGCAAAACATTTCGGGTATTAGGTCGTTTTTTGAATATCAGCATGAGTCTAGTCAAGTCTTTTTTATTAGCTTACGCAAAAACCAGTGTTGAGTTTATACCCAACAATTCTACATTAGAACGCAATTGGGGCGTATTAATTCTCCCACAAAACAATTAACTATGGGATTGCAAAAATATTTCAAATTTTCGAGAAAAAAGGGATTTGACGCAAGTTCTAACAAAGAAAAACCAAAGTGGTCAGAACGCATTAAGGATATTTATAACCTAACCATCCGTAATAGCGAGTCTTTGGAGGTTGTTTCTTCCTTCAAATTAACTTTATTGAATCTCTACTTATTACTCAGTGCCATCTTCGTTTTGGTCGCCTTCTTGGTCAGTTTGCTATTTATGTACACGCCTCTCATTCGTTATTTACCTGGCGGGAATGGCAAAATGGCGAGCCAACGTGAAGTCAAGAAGCTAACCAACAAGATCCACTTGCTTGAATCTCAAATGTCAGCAAACAAGACCTATAATGAAGCGATCAAACGACGCGTGCTAGGAGAACACCAATATATCGAAAAATCAGCCGACACACTTCGGCAGTATACCCAAGCAGAATTAAACGTCAAAAAGAATGAAGCGCAAAGAGCTTTAGATGCCGAGGTAGAGAGCGGGACCTTCCTTGCGGAAGACAAAACAATTTTGCCTGGGACTAATGTTCCTGTTTCTCTCAAAAAGATGCGCTTTTCCTCACCCGTAATCGGGGAGACTAGTGCCTCTTTTAACCAAAATGCGCAACACTTTGGTATTGATATTATTGCCCCTAAGGGTACCCCCATCAAATCCATTGCCGATGGGGTTGTATTATTTGCCGATTGGACGATGGAAACCGGCAACACCGTTGTCATCAAACATTCCAACGATATCACTTCTGTCTATAAACACAACGAAAAAATTCTTAAAAAAACGGGTGACATCATTAATGCTGGTGAGGCGATTGCAATCATCGGCAATACAGGCACACAGACTTCTGGCCCACACCTCCATTTTGAGCTTTGGTATCGTCTACGACCTTTAAATCCTAAGGAATATATTCGTTTTGAATAATTAATTAGAGATTAGGGAGTAAGGGGTTAGTGATTAGGGGTTAGTGATTAGGGGTTAGTGATTAGGGGTTAGTGATTAGGGGTTAGTGAGTAGTGATTAGGGGTTAGTGAGTAGTGATTAGGGG
>CAYRVZ010000202.1:0-5819 GCA_964427815.1 uncultured Saprospiraceae bacterium
ATATTGCTTTAGATTTATGGGCGTTTCTAGTGCCAAGGCAGTACCTGCACTTTGATGGATTGAATGTACTTGATAGACGTGAGAACCAATTGCTTCAAAGGGTAGTCGATTAGATTTTACAATTACTGAATCAACATAAATCGTTGACAGTAAGTCCTGTGCGTTTGAAATGGAAAAGGATAGTATGGATAAGATTATTACCCCATTCCATTTTTTAAACATTGAACAAGAAGTGCATAATATCTCCATCCTGAACCTTATATTCTTTTCCTTGAACTCCGAGTTTACCTGCTTCTCGTACCGCAGACTCAGAACCCAAACTGACAAAATCTTCATACTTCATGACCTCTGCCCGAATGAATCCTTTCTCAAAATCGGTGTGTATGGCAGCAGCGGCTTTAGGCGCAGGAGCGTCTTTCAAGACCGTCCATGCCCGCACTTCTTTGACGCCTACTGTGAAATAAGTAATCAAATTGAGCAGCTTGTAGCTAGCTTGAATCACTAGATTAACCCCTGGTTCTTCTAATCCCATCATTTCAAGAAATTCATCCCGTTCTTCTTTGTTGTCCATCTCCGCAATATCCGCTTCTATCGCTGCTGACACCATGATTAGCTCTGCATTCTCGCCTTCAATAGCCTTTTCTAAGGCTCTGACCATATCATTTCCTTCATGCACAGAAGCTTCATCCACATTGCACACATATAAGATGGGTTTAGCAGTCAGTAAGCTTAGTTCTTTTAGCAAGGTGATTAGTTCTTCTTTCTCACCGGTGTCAAAAGATCGAGCAGGGTTTCCAGCTTCCATGTGTGCCAATAACGCGGTCACATTCTCGACCGCTTTTGCCGCAGTTTTATCTCCACCTTTGGCATCCTTTTTTGCTTTTTGGACCCGTTTCTCTACTGTTTCTAAGTCTTTTAGTAGTAGTTCGTAATCAATTATTTCCTTGTCTCGGACTGGATCTACACTGCCATCGACATGGATGACATTGTCATCTACAAAGCAACGGACGACATGGATAATGGCATCTACTGTACGAATGTTGCCTAAAAACTGGTTACCTAATCCCTCACCTTGTGCGGCCCCTTTGATTAATCCCGCAATATCCAAAATTTCGATAGTGGTCGGTAGGATTTTTTGAGGGTGGACTAAGCTGGCCAATTTATCTAATCTGGCATCGGGTACGGTAATGACACCTAGATTGGGTTCTTTTGTTGCAAAAGGATAATTCGCTGCTAGCGCTTTAGCAGAAGTGAGTGCGTTAAATAAGGTTGATTTTCCTACATTCGGAAGACCAACAATGCCACATTGTAGAGCCATTTAGATTGGATTTAGTCAAAGAGAAGCGCAAAAGTACGACTTCCCCCAAAATTAATCTACTTTTGTGGCATGCTTCTGTATCGATTTTTTATTTCGACCTATTTTTCGGTCATTTGGTTGGCGAGTTTTTTTTCTCCCAAAGCTAAGTTATGGGTGCAAGGTCGCCGATCTATATTGCCTTATTTACAGAAAGAGATGAATAGGGAAGAGGTGGTTTGGTTTCATTGCGCTTCTCTTGGAGAATTTGAACAGGGGAGACCATTGATGGAGCAGATGAAGGTAGATTATCCAAAAACCAAGATTTTGTTGACTTTTTTCTCGCCATCGGGCTATGAGATTCGCAAAGATTATGAGGGCGCAGATTACGTATGTTATCTTCCAATGGATCGACCCAAGGCTATTCGGCAATTTTTGGCGCAAGTCAACCCTAAAATGGTCATTTTTATTAAGTATGAATATTGGTTTTTACTACTGCAATCTCTCCATCAGCGGGAGATTCCGGTATTTTTTGTGTCGGCTATTGTCAAAAATGGGCATTTTTTAACGAAAGTGTATTCTGCTCCCTTTCGGAAAATACTAAAGAAAGTCAAGCATTTTTATGTCCAAGATGACTTTTCGCGTAAGCAATTCCATAGCATGGGTATCGAACAAGTAACGGTTGTCGGGGATACTCGTGTGGACAGGGTCGTGACGCTTGCGCAAAAAGTAAAACCCTTTCCGTTGGTTAAGAAATGGGTAAAAAATCACCGTGTTTTGATTTGTGGAAGTACATGGGAGAAGGATGAAGATTTGATTTTAATGCACCTGGAAAAGATGGTTTTGAGCGGTTGGAAAGTGATTCTTGCACCGCACGAAGTAGGACAAAGTAACATACGTCGATTGACTAAAAGCATATCTAGTGATTATTTTATGATGTCCAATTTAATTACTGACAGCCAATTAGTTAAAGGTGATTACCTAAATAAAAATATATTTATTGTTGATTCCATCGGACAATTAAATTCCTTGTACCAATATGGGGATGTTGCCTATATAGGAGGTGGATTTACAGCCTCTGGTATTCACAATACTTTGGAGCCTGCAACCTTTGGGCTGCCTTTATTATTTGGACCCAATTATAAAGGGTTTGTGGAAGCTGTATATTTTGTAAATAATAACGGGGCTTTTGTTATTGATGCCCATAATAAATCCCGATTGATGGATAAATTAGAAGCGCAGGATTGGCAAATCGAAGCGAGAATAGTAAACAAAAACTATATCGCTACTCATAAAGGAGCGGCAAAAAAAATAGCCGTAGGCTTGTATGAGTACTTGTAATTATATAAAATTTGGACTATCTTTGTATGAACAACGCTTTCTCTCTCTTGAAAGACATATCTTAAATTCAAAGGTCTAGGTTTATTTTCGGAATTCCTTTATATATTTGCCATTGATGAATCATATAAAGAAATTAGTTGCTCAGTTTGAGCATCAGAAAATATTGGTAGTTGGGGATGTCATGATTGATACTTACCTGCTAGGTAAGGTGGATCGGATATCTCCAGAAGCACCTGTTCCAGTTGTTTTTTTGAAAGAAGAACAAAACCGATTGGGAGGAGCGGGAAATGTAGCGCTCAATATAGCGTCACTCGGAGGAGAAGTGGTTTTATGTTCAGTCATTGGGGATGATGACAACGGTGTCCTGTTCAAAGACTTAATGAACAACGAAAACCTTGATTTGAAAGGTATTCTTTCTTCTACTTCTAGAAAAACGACTATGAAGTCTAGAGTTTTTGCTGGCGGGCAACAATTATTGAGATTAGATAGCGAAGACACTCATTCTTTGTCAAAAGTCGAAGAAGATGCGTTTTTGAAACGAATAGAGCATATATTGAAGGATGAATCTATAGATGTGATTCTTTTTCAAGATTATAATAAAGGAGTATTGACGGTGCGTGTAATCAAAAAGTTGATTGAATGGGCACAATCAAAAAATATTCAAACGGTGGTTGATCCCAAAATGGACAATTTCTTCGCATATAAAGGCGTCACACTCTTTAAACCGAATCTTAAAGAAATCAGTGAGTCAATGGGGCAGCAGATTGAACCAACTCAAGCTGGATTGGATAAAGCGGTAGAGGTCTTAATGGCACAAATAAACTGTAGCCAAGTTGTTGTAACACTCTCTGAAAAAGGGATTTATGTTAATGATTCAGGTCAAAGTTATATGGTTACTACCACAACTAAATCCGTATCCGATGTGAGTGGAGCCGGGGATACCGTGATAAGCGTTTTGGCATTGGGTATAGCTGCAAAAGGCGATTTGAAGGAAATAGTCAGCTTATCCAATAAAGCAGCTGGCATCGTTTGTGGCAAGTTAGGCGTTGTACCGATAACTGGCTCCGAATTATTAAAATAACGTAGAATGTTTATGTCCAGACAATTCTACGAAAAAAAATAGCGTTTTCTAACCTATTCAATTTCATTGTTATATCTTTGGAATTGAAAACAAACACATTTTGTTCACAAAATCTAATTTCACATGAAAATTAATTTTACAAGAAGTCTTTTGGCTTTATTTATGATGGCAATGACCGTAGGGTTATATGCCCAAGTACCGACCCTAGATTACATTTGGGGTGGCCCCAATAGTACGGGTCAAGAGTACAAAAACTCTACCTTTGACGGAGGTCTGAATGATTGGACTACGGAAGGTATTTCTTGCGCGGTAGCTGACAGTTTACACAACGCCATCTGGGCATGGACACCTGATGGTCAATTAGGAGGTGCGTATTTTACAGATGTTCAAAAAATCACCTCCCCTTCTATCGCTAATGGAGCTGCTGCTTTTGATTCTGATTTTCTAGATAATGCGGGTATTCAAGAAAATTTTAAAAATGGACTTGCTCCAGCTCCCCAGAAAAGTGCCTTAATTTCCCCAGCACTTAATTTTGCCAGTGAGCCGGCAGTTGCCATTTGCTTTTATCAAAGTTTCAGAAATTTCACGGCTTTGACAACTGTAGAAGTGAGTAAGGATGGCGGTAATTCATGGACGGGTTCATTTCCAGTAGTGGCAAATGATTATACAGCATTAAATAATGCACCAGCGAATGATACTAGTAATACGATATTTATCAATATCGATATTAGCTCTGTAGCTGCAAATGAATCCGATGTACGTGTACGATTTATTTTTGATGGTGGATCAGGAGGATACTACTTTTGGACAGTTGATGATGTTGCTTTTATTAAGCCATTGGCTAGAGATGTTGATATTACAATGATAACGGTACCGGCTGCCACTTTAGTTCAGCCTGCTTCGCCAGGTGTTAATTGTGATGTAATGGAGTTTGGATGTAGAGTTGCTTCTACAAACACAAATGTTACCAATACAGATGAATACGAACTGAAAGTGGAAGTTTTAGATCCGTCAGGAATGGTTCTCTTTACAGATATGGCTACCGTCGAAGCAGTAGTTTATACAGAGCAGGAAGTTGTATTCCCAAACCAATGGGCTCCAGTAAACGAAGAAGGTGAATATATAGTTCGATATTCTGTAGTGAATAGTGATGATGAAATTACCTATAATAACTCTAGAGAAGGCTCATTCTTTGTTACTGCTGAACCTATGTTTGATGCGGTAATTGGTACAACATCATTCCCATATGCAGCAACTCCTCCGACAGAAGTCCATGGCCAGTTTGCATTTTTTAATATGTGTGATAAGGTTGATGACGGGCTTGAAGTTTATGTTGATTCTATCACATATGCTGTAAATTGGAGAGGACCAACGGGTACTTCTATAGTTGGTAAATCTGTCAAGGTATATATAGAGCAGGTTTTAGATAAGTCAAATTCTTTTCCAGATAATCCAGGATTAACGTGGGTTTATGAAGGATGGAAATTAGTAGGTCAAAATGAACATGTTTTTCAATCTGATGATGAGCTTGATGATGAGCTTGGTGTAGATTTAAATGCTTCAACATTTACTAATAAATTTGGTGTTGATCTTGAGCCTGGTGTGCGACTATATAAAGATTCTCTTTATGCAGTGTGTTTAGTTTCCCAAAAGGATATCTCCTATAGAAACGGAAGAAGCCCGATTAATGGCGCACGTTATAGTGGACTCGTAGTTGATAGCGGTGTTTTTGGAGGATATGGACAGACTTTTTCTAAAAGCTTGACTGGAAGAATATTACCTGTTGATATCAAAATGACAGTTAAATTTATCGTTAATACGACAACTGCCCAACTTCCAGAAAATACTTTACGGGTCATTCAAAATCCTGTCAATGATGATTTACGTTTACAGATGGAATTTGAGAACTCAACTAGGGTATCTTATGCAATTGGAACGATGACTGGAAGCATTTTAAGTTCTGGTCATTGGGATGCAGTAAGCAATAGAACTGAAACGCTTGATGTATCTAATCTTGTTAATGGTTCTTATTTGATTAGAATTCAAACACCAGAAGGTATTGCTACAAAGACCTTTATCGTAGCGAAGTAATCACTAAATAGC
>CAYRVZ010000203.1:0-5805 GCA_964427815.1 uncultured Saprospiraceae bacterium
AACAGCCGAAGGCTACTTGAACGTTGCGAATGCAACAATGAACAGCCGAAGGCTAAACCTGAGCATTTCCCAATACCGCTTGCGCAAAGAATCGCCAAGAATATTGTTCTTTATCTAAGGCTATCTGCTCCTTGAAAGTATTTTTTTTGTCTTCGTGGAAGTATTTTACAATCGTACGCGCAATGGCTGCCGGATCTTTCTGGGTCAAAAAACCGTTGACATTATCCTTGACTACTTCTTTTAGGCCTCCGACGTCTGTTACGACCATGGGCACTTCAAAGTGCATAGCAACTTGAGAGATACCGCTTTGAGTGGCAGTCTTGTAGGGTTGCACCACCAAATCGGCTACGCTAAAATAATATTTTACTTGTTCGTTGGGAATAAAGCTGTTGAAGAGAACTAATCTATCCTTAATTTTTAATTTTTCAATCAGCGCAGTATAATCCGCTTCATTAGCGTAATACTCTCCAGCAACGATTAGGTGAATATCTCGCTTGCGCAAAACATCCTCAGCCATCGCTTTCAATAGCAAATCCAACCCTTTGTAATCCCGAATAAATCCGAAGAATAAAATATACTTTTTTGTTGCATCAAGCTTTAACCTTAGGAGTGCTTCTTCTCTCGAAGTAGATTTTCCGTATATGTCATAGATGGGATGCGGCGAATAAACAACGGGTTGATTATTCGTAAAATCTTTCATTTCTTTCTGAACAGACTTGGACATGACCACAAATCTGTCAATCTGTTTGGTAAAGTAATTAGCCAATTGCTTGTCCCCTATTCGATGCTCATGCGGGATGATATTATCAATGATGGCTACAGTACGTGTGTGTCCATTTTTCTTTGCTATTTTGATAATCTTACCCAATGATGGTCCGATAAAAGGAATCCAAAATCGGGTTAAAATCAAATCGGGTTTTTCTTTTCGCAACAAAGCCCCTACCCGACCCCAATTTAATGGATTATAGGCATGTACCTTTCGATAAATTTCTAAATTTTCGGGTGCTTTGCTTTCGCTAAATTGGGTTTTTCCTGGAAATAGGAAATCTGGATACTGCTGGGTGAAGGTATAGATTTTCACTTCATGTCCCATGTCTTGTAATTCATAAGCTAGACGTTCATTAAAAGAAGCTAAACCTCCTCTAAAAGGGTATGCAGGACCGATGATGGTAATTTTCATACTCTTATCCTTCTAAGGTAGGCTTACGCCCTTTTCTTTTATTGGTATGAAGGAGCATATACTTATTAACCAATGCATCATATTCTACCTCCGTCAAAAGGGAGTTTTCAGCATACATTTTTGCTTTATCCCTTTGGCGAGCGGCTTCGTATAACGTGATGGCACAAGACACTGAAATATTCAAGCTCTGCACAAAACCGAATTGTGGTATTAAGAAATTCCCATCACACATTTTTAAGGTTTCGGAGGTCACTCCATCCCGTTCATTTCCAAAAAGCAATGCCACCGATTGAGTCAAATCCAAGTCATATAAACTCACAGAGTCACTACCGATATGAGTGGACAACACCTGACCATATTTTTCCCGTAAGGCTTTAAAACACTTTTCTCTATCCGTATAAAGATAGACATCGAGCCACTTTCTAGATCCAGAAGACGTACGTTTTCCGATGACAATATTCTTGAGGGGAATGACTTCTGTATTTAATAAGTAAACAGACTGAATACCTACGCTATCACAGGTACGCATGACTGCACCAATATTATGTGAATCATGCACATTCTCCAATACAACGGCAATATCCAATTGTCTATTTCTTGCCGCTTGTTCTATTTTAGCTTTTCGCTTTTCCTCCATAAGTATTATTAATAAACCACCAACTTTCCAGATGCTACTGCACCGTCAATCAAAATAGAATAAATATAAAAGCCTGATTTCCAGTTAGTTAAATCAATTCTAAATTCGTTTGCCCCAGCCATTAGACCCTTAATATTTTTTTGAAAAACTTGTTGACCCGTCACCGTATAAACGACTACTTGTCCTTTTGTGAAAGCTTCATCCAATGTAAATCTAATTTTGGTCGTAAGACTAGTGGGATTTGGATGGGCCCCAAAAGATTGAATAGTATTATGAATATCACCTATGGCGTCTGGCATACAAACGAACTCCATATCTGAGCAATAAGACCGTTCTGCAAGCGTACAATCTAAAACAAAAGGATTGGGTTTATTACTTTGAAATTCGGCTATTGCCCAAGTCCGATCCCACTCTCTTTGATCTACTTCATCTTCATAATGCCATTGACAAATAGAAGGCAGCATACCTTGAAAATATCCATTGTCCGCATTATCAGCTTGTTGTTTGTACATGGTATAAAAATACATAACCGCACGAGCGATATTCCCCTTTTGTGCTTCTGGCGGCTCAAAACGAATACCTTTATCCGACTCACTGTACTGGTCAATATTTGTAGCGGGAATATCAGAAGTTTTTATCGCAAGATAATACCAGCTATCTGTCAAGTTGTCTGGAATATCCTCAAAAGGTACGTGTCCTCTCTCTCCATTGACCTCTACAAGTGTTGGAAAAAGGTGGTGCACATTGCTTTTGGCTTGACCCGTCGCTCCTTTGGACTGAGGGAAGGAGTGTTCGGTGTTTATTCCTTTTGCGAAAGCGTCAGCCTTAGGATCTTCATTGGGGTTGATATAGATAGCATAATTGGTATAGATGCAGTAAATGGAGTCATTTAGATTATCCACTTCGCCAAACATTTTACGTCTAGCATTGCCATAGTCCAGTACGGTGCTTGGTTTATAGTTTTGAACGAGGTGTTGCAAAAGCACATCTCCTTCTTCCCCTTTCAACACATCTTCATGTTGTGCAAAGCTTACTTGCGCAACAAACAAAAAAACAATTACCCAAATTCGATTCATCATACTGTTAGTTTAAAAAATAAACAAAGGCTTGAAGCAGTCCAAATTGAACTATCATTGTTCCATCAAGCCACCCCGTAAACAAATAATCAGGCGCTCCTTTTCGCACTTTTCGCAAGATTAGAAAAGAATAAAGCCCTGCAATAACATATCCATTCAACATCGAGTACTGCAAAGAAAAGACTAAAAGATATATAATCCCAATCATTATGGAAATACCTAACATTAAAAAGGATAGTTTTTTAGTTCTCTTCGTACCGATGAGCGTAGGAATCGTTTTTACCTCTTGCCGTCGATCTATCAAGATGTCTCTAATATCAAACGGTAGCGTAATCGCCATGATGAAGAAGAAACGCTCAAAAAAGAGCCACCACACCCCATTTATATTCAATTCCCACATCGGCACGACGACCGTCGCCCAAGCCCAAGTAAAAGCAATTAAAAAGACTTTAATAAACGGATAATCCCTTAATCTTTTACCCTTTCGGGAAAATGGTACAATGTATCCTAAAGAAATCACTGCCGGAAAAACCAATAAAACCTGCTGCATATCCGACAATCCAAAAAACAAAAACACACTGACAATTAGGCCAACACTACCTAACAAAATAACAAGAGGTTCGATATTTTGAATCAATTCATGTCGTTTATTGATAGTTGCATTTTTTAGTTTATGGATACCAACAATCCTATGTGCCGAATAGACAAATAGACTAGCAGCAAAAACTAACCCATCGTATGGAGCAAACACCACTTGCTGAAAAGCCATCAATTCTGAGGACCACAGTAGAGATACTGCACAAAAAGCAATAAATACATTGCTGTACAAAAACAGGTTTAGGATTCTCTTTAGCATGAAATCACAAGGTACAGCTTTTTTTTAAGTTATACTTTATGGGTTAGTCGTAAATGACCTAATCCATCTATGCTTTCTTTTAAAAAGGCTACTCAAACAAAACCAAATTACTCGCTACTATAAATTCAAAAAAAAAAAGTTATCTTTGCCATATTAGCTGTGTTGGCTATTTTTTTAAACACAAAAATTGAACGATGAAAAAGATTTTATTTTTACTTCTAGCTACTTTTTCGGTAACGATGATCACTTTGTCTTTCAAGAACGATGTATTACCTATTTTTTGCCAAGAACTGTAGTACTTCTGGCTGTCACGATACAGAAACAGCAAAAAAGGACATTATTTTGGAAAACTATGCACAAATTGCGCCCAAAGCAGAGAACCTAATCAAGACCATGCGTCATGAAGAAGGAGTAAGTCCAATGCCAAAAAATGCAGAAAAGCTTTCTGATAGTGATATTGAGATTTTTAGCAAATGGATTAGTGAAGGTAAGAAAGACAACTAATGAAGTACTTTATAATAGGTTTTATGATTGCACTAGGACTATCAAATAGTGCTTGTTATTATGACAATAAAGAGGATTTATATCCAGAATTGTCAGAATGTTTGACTGATAGCATGAGTTATGTCCAAGATATTAAACCCATATTGGATTTTCACTGTATGGTTTGCCATAGTGCTGCAGCTAATCAAGGTGGGGTCGCTATGGAAGGATATGATGCAGTCAAGACTTATGTTGATAACGAAGCTTTTCTAAAATCTATTCAGCACCAATCTGGTGTGTCTCCAATGCCTAAGAATCAAGACCAACTAGATTATTGTACTATCCAGAAGGTTGCGGCTTGGATCGAACAAGGGGCTTTGGATAACTGAAAAATGTAGGGTCACGATTTGACAAATTCGTGTCTCTACGTTTTTAAACCCCAAAAAGATGAAAAAAAAATTACTACTTTTTATTGTAGGTGTGGCCTTACTAGGAGGCATTTATGGATATTATCAATGGAACAAGCCCCATCAGGATATTGCTTCGTCCAAAGCAGACCTGAGTCTTGTAGCAAATGACTTACTTCTAGCCTTTGAAGAAGATGAAACCAAAGCCAATGGGCAATATCTAGACAAGCTGATAATCGTTAATGGAGTCATAAAGGATCTTGAAAAGAATGAAACAGGTGAAACAACCGTTATTTTAGCCACTGAAAACGATATGTCTTCAATCATCTGCAATCTAGACCCTTTGTCTAAGCATGATACGAAAAGCCTAAAAGTAGGGCAAAATATCAATCTAAAGGGGCTTTGCAGTGGTTTTTTGATGGATGTTGTGCTTGACCGGTGTGTCATCCAAAACTAATAAAACCATACTCATGAAAAATTATTTGCTTCTTGCAATGTTCTCCTTATTCATTTTTGCGCAAGCTGATGCCCAAAAAATTGGCACTCGAAAAGCCACCATTTCCTTTCACTCAGATACGGAGATGGAACAAATAAAAGGCATCAATAAATCGGCTAGTTTTGTGATAGATACCAAATCGCAAAAGGTACAATTGGCTGTATTAATCAAGGGGTTTTTATTTAAGAAAGCTTTGATGCAAGAGCATTTTAATGAGAATTACATGGAGAGTTCTACATTCCCGAAAGCTACTTTTAAAGGTAAATTTGTGGAAAAGGTTGATTTTTCTAAAGCAGGAACCACTCAATCTTCTGTTACGGGTAAATTAACGATGCACGGCGTAACGCATGAAGTAACGGTTCCCGCAACTATTACAAAAAAAGGGGATCTGTATGAGGCTTCCGCCAATTTTGATGCGGTATTAGCGGACTATGGGATTAAGATTCCTGCCATGGTAAAAGGTAAAATTGCTAAGACTGTTCAGATTAAGGTGGTGGCTGAGTTGAAGGGGCTTTAAGTCGAAGAAATATCGCTTTAGCAATTGAGGGGATTTATTCCAAAAGCAGTTTTTTTTTACCGTTAAGGGGATTAAGGGGTGGATTTTAAAAAGCAGTCTTTTTTTACCGTTAAGAACATTAAGGAATTAAGGGAATTAAGAGGGGTGGCGCAA
>CAYRVZ010000204.1:0-5746 GCA_964427815.1 uncultured Saprospiraceae bacterium
AACTTAAACGGTATTTGACCGCCAGGCACATAACTATAAAGTTGCTTCGAGGTGAGGTCTATGATGGACTGTTTTCCTGTAAACATATAGGAGATACTACCGTTTCCTGTTCCATCTTTTAGTTTCACTAGAGGCCCTTCTACAAGTAACTTACCTACAAATGGGTTCAAACCTGCGGTAATACTATGTTTTTTCTTGTTTCCTACTCTAGTCTTAATATCCACAATCGCTGATATTCTGCCCCCAAACTCTGCATTAAATCCACCAGTCATCACATCAATCGAACGGATAGTTTCTGTTTCAAATACAGAAAAGAAACCTATCGAGTGAAACGGGTTATAAATCGGCACGCCATCTAACAAAATCATATTTTGTATCGGTGAGCCACCTCTTATATACAATTGTCCGCCTTGGTCTCCAGAAAAGATAACGCCTGGCAATACAGGTAAATATTGGGCTATATCGGCTTCCCCTCCTGTGGAAGGTAGCGCTTTCAAATCCATAGGTGTTAACCTTACGGTGGACACTAAAATTTTTTTCTTTTTTACTTGTTTTTTCCCTGATACCACGACGTCGCCCAAGGTAACACTAGCCGTATTAACGTACAAAGCCTGCGTAATGACTTGGCCCTTTCGCATCGTAAACGCCACTCCTATAGAATCATAACCTATCGAAGTAAACGAAAGGACATGTTCCCCCTCGGTTACACCCGTTATGTTATAAAAACCTTCTTCATCGGTCAAGGAACCCAAACTCTCTTCATCCACATAGACATTGGCATAATCAACAGGCTTTCCTGTTTCTTTATCAAATACTTTTCCTCGGATGGTACCCGTTTGAGCTTGCGCAAAAGAGATACTCGAACACAAAAAAAAGAGGAGTAAAGAATAAGGGTGAATCTTTCTAAAAATCATGTCGAAATTAGTTTAGTGGGCAAATATAGCAGCTTATTAAGAAAACAAAGCATATCTGTTGTTAAAATTGCAAGATGTGCCTAATCTCTTACATCATCGTTTCCGTTTCATTTTACTAAGTTTTTTATCGAGATGGTAAAAACAACATTTTAAAAATAAAATCCAAACGTCCATTTTTAGATCGTAATCCCCTACCTTTGCGAAAAAAATTGCGCAAGTACAAACTCCTTCTTTTTGACCTAGACGGTACTATCGTCAATTCTATGTACGACATAGGAGATGCCTTAAACCATACCTTTATCGCATTTGGGAAACCAGTCATTCCTTACGAAGCGATTCCGGCAATGGTCGGCGGAGGCATTAAATCTTTATTACGCAATGGCTTTGGGGAAGAGGTCGACCTTGACAAAGTCCATCAGGTTTTTTCAGCCTATTACGCCAAGAATTATGTCAATAAGACAAAACCCTACGATGGAGTAATCGAGACGTTAAAGCAACTATCCCATATAAAAAAAGGCATATATAGTAATAAGCCTCATCACTTGACAAAAGGAATCATTGAACAACTCGATATGGTTCAATATTTCGATTATGTCCAGGGCGCACAACCTGCTTTATACAAGCCCAAACCTAGTCCAAAAGGTATATTTCATGCCCTATCGCAACTGGATTTCCGACCAGAAGAAACCCTTTTTATTGGTGACTCAACTCATGACATTGTAGCAGGCAAAAATGCAGGGACAGATACTTGTGCCGTTACTTATGGTTTTCGCTCCAAGGAAGTCCTCCTTGCGGAAAAACCAGATTTGATGATTGACAAATTCTCAGATTTACTTATATTTCTATAAAACCAAAGGTTTATCATTGGAGCTTTATACCTTTAACTCCAACAAAACTACATTCTCAATATGATGGGTCTGCGGAAACATATCCACCGCTTTGGATCGAACCAAACGATATCCTTCTTCCAATAAAGCAATGTCTCTTGCCTGTGTCGCTGGATTACAACTTACATAGACGATTTTGGGTGCTTTTAAATTCAGAAGAAAGTCTATCACTTTAGCATGCATGCCAGCTCTTGGAGGGTCTGTAATCAAGACATCAGGTCTCCCATGTTTTTTAGTAAAGTCATCAGACAATACATTTTTCACATCTCCAGCATAAAAAGTAACGTTGTTAATATTATTAATAGTTGCATTTTCTTTGGCATCAACAATGGCAGATTCGACTTCCTCAATCCCAACCACTTGGCGGCACCGATCGGCTACAAAAAGGGCAATACTTCCCGTACCCGTATATAAGTCGTACACATTCTCCTGCCCCGTCAAGCCCGCAAATTCTTTGGCTATTTTATACAAATTTGTACCCTGTCTTGCATTGGTCTGAAAGAAAGATTTGGCTCCTACCTTAAAAACCAAGTCTCCGATTTTCTCTTGAATAAAGTCCTTTCCTTTGTACGTAACCATCTCTAAATCATAGAGATAGTCATTCACTTTGGTATTAATCGTATAAATAACAGAAATTAAATCTGGGAATAATTCAATCACTTCGTCTAAGAATTTTTCCCGCAAGGCGACATCCTCATATCCAAAACCCATAATCAACATGGTCTGATCTAATTCAGAAGTCCTTACGACCATCTGACGTAAATATCCAGTATGGGCACGATTATCATAAAAGGTTAATTTTTGCCGAAAGGCGATCTCCTTAATGGTGTTTCTTAACTTATTGGAAAGTCCACCTTGCAAATGGCAGTGCTGGATATCAATCAACTTATCAAAAGCTCCAGCTTTGTGAAAGCCCAAAACATTTTCAGTATTACTAATAGGTGCATTTAGTTCTGCTTCTGTCAACCACCTCTTGGTGCTGAAAGAAAATTCAAGCTTATTGCGATAGTAATATAAATCTTCTCCCCCAAAAATAGGTTCCATCAACGTGGTGTCCTGTTTCCCTATTCGCTGCAAAGCATTTTTGACGACTTCTTGCTTATGTCTCAATTGTGCTTCATAACTTAGATGCTGCCATTTACACCCGCCACACAAGGTAAAATGGTCACATTTTGGGCTAACCCGTTCCTCCGAGAAAGTATGATATGCTAATACTTTTCCTTGAAACACTCCTTTTCGCTTACGCCAAACCAAGACATCTGCCACATCTCCAGGCACAGGACCTTCTACAAAAGTCACGATGCCTTGTTCATCACGCCCCACCACTTTACCCTTATCTGCCAATCCCGTAAAACGGACATTGGTTAATATTCTCTGCTTTTTCTTAGCCATCATTATCTTGTTAATACGATGTAATCTCGTATAATTGTTTTCACAAATTTCACTCTATCCTTGGGAATCTGTTCTAATTCCAAAGCAGCTCCTACCTTATTGGTCATCATCTTAAAAGCTTCTCGATGTGATGGATTTTTATATTTTTGAAACCGTTTTAGCGTTTCTTTGACCTGCAATATATCATTCTCCGTAAACTGTATCACAGCAGGATAAACAGCCTCATAATCTTCCAAAGACTTGATTTTATTGATATCTTCTAATCTAAAAGGCTTCGAAGGATTACTCTTTATCACAAAGGTATTGGCTGCCATGTCCCCTAATCTTTGATGTCTTCGAGAAGTAGTAATGGCTAAAATACCTATTAGTCCCCCTGAGAAAACAAAATCTACAATCAGCATCATCGCCCGTATAAGGGATTCCCGCAACCCTGCTTTTTGTCCGTCCATCCGTATCACTCTTATCCCCAATATTTTTTTGCCGACACTCTGTCCATTCGCCAAATACTCACTCAATGTATGATATGTTATCAACAATAATATTGGCACCAACATCACAAAGTGCCAGCCAATATCATCTACTCGATAAGTATTCATCACTTCCCCTAATATATAAATCACAAACCAAACAATAATCCCAAAAATCACAAAATCTATGAACGCAGCTATAATACGTTCCATCACGGTGGCAGCTGGATATTCAATCACTACATTTTGGGTCGTTACTAAATCTAATTGCTTCATAAATAAGAAGAATATTTTTTTTTCAGGAACAAACATAGGTATTTTACGATTAAAGCTCCGTATTCTTTGCTGGTAAATTTATTTTTACCAAATTTACGCCTCGTAAACAGCTAGACCATCAATTCAACTATCATTAGATACTAAATAAAAAATCATAGAGTTTATATTCACTTACCAGCTTGCGCAAAAATGAAAGAAACCCAATTCATCAAACAAAATCAGGAAAAATGGAAACGGCTTGAAAAAGCTATCCAAAATCCCAATGAAAAGGCGGATGAATTGAGTGATTTATTCATTCAAGTAACGGATGATTTATCTTACGCTAGGACATTTTATCCTAATCGATCCATTCGAGCCTATTTGAATTGGCTATCGCAAAGGATCTTTTTCAAAATATATCGAGCCAAAAAGGTAAAGAAAAACTCTATTTGGCATTTTTGGACAGATGAGCTTCCGCAAATCATGTATGAATCTCGTAAAGAAGTCTTACTCGCATTTGCCGTATATATGGTGTCCATGTTGGTCGGTGCCTTGTCCCAAGCCATGGATCCACGTTTTGCCAGTATTATCTTAGGAGATGGCTATGTCAACATGACCATTAAGAATATAGAAGCAGGAGATCCCATGGCCGTATATAAGACCAGTGGTCCATTTGGCATGTCATTGGGCATCATTGCAAATAATCTGTATGTAGCGTTACTAACCTTTTTACTTGGGGTGTTTGCCTCAGTAGGCGCCATTGGCATGTTGGTCAGTACAGGGGTCATGGTCGGTGTTTTTCAATATTTCTTCTATGAACGTGGGTTATTAGGCGAGTCATTTTTAACCATTTGGACGCATGGCGCTCTAGAAATATCAGCTATCGTACTGGCAGGAGCTGCGGGTATTGTTTTGGGCAAAGGGCTCTTGTTTCCTGGGACTTATCACCAATTGAAGGCTTTTCAAGTAACGGCTCAAAGAGGATTAAAGGTGTACTTAGGCATTGTACCCGTAATCATTGCGGCAGGCGCTATAGAGGGTTATATCACTAGAATGACCTATACGCCAGACTGGATTCGATTAACGTTCATCTTACTTTGTTTTGCCTTAATGCTTGGTTATTTTGTTGTTTATCCACTACTTAAATTCCGTAAAGGATATGATGAAAAATTATTTGTCCCATTCCTTTTACCTGATAAGGACGAGCCCATTGTCTTGGTTAAAATAAAAAAAGCAGGAGAAATTTTCACAGAGGTTTTAACGATGTTTCGGAAACATTTTGGAGCGACCCTCAAAATTGCTGCTAGCTTATCTCTATCCTTTATTATTTTGCTCTTCTTTATAATGGAAGATTCGCCATTGGAAAGTATTAATTTAAAATACAGTCCTGGTCTGGGCATCATTTCTGCTTTGCTAGATTTTGAAACAGTACTTCCTTACGTCAATTCTTTCTTTTTAGCCGGTATTGCATGGTTTGCACATCGGCTTATCAATAAAGAAAGGAATAATGGACAATCCGACCCACCTTTTCAAGAAATAGCCCTATGGTTAGTGGCGATAGTTCCTGTTTTTCTTTTTGGTTTAGTGCTGTACAAACTTATAAAATGGGGCAGTCCAATGATGGCGCTTCCTTTCATTCTTCCCTTTTTACTTGCCATCATTGCGGGGATATTTTATATCAAACCGAATCCGTTACAAGCCTTAATCCAAGGGCCCAAATATGTCTTTAAGCAATTTGGTTTAGAATTGGTTTTAAATATCATGTTACTAGCTATTTCAGCCATAGTCGTATTATTGATCTCTTCTAGAATCATGGATTATTTAGTTCATT
>CAYRVZ010000205.1:0-5737 GCA_964427815.1 uncultured Saprospiraceae bacterium
TATCGCCACACCAGATTGAATAATAGCAGGTATCTGAAATATAATGGATTTGCCACCACCCGTTGGCATAATAATAAGGGCATCTTTTTGATCTAGAATTTGTTCGATGGCCTCTAACTGTCTAGGACGAAAAGACTTATAGCCATAATATTTTTCTAAGGCTTCTTGAGGAGTCATGTTTGATAGATTTTTGGCACAAGTTTTCAGCTTGCGCAAATATAGTTAAAAATTGAGGTTTTAAAGAGTTGATACAGTAATAAGTCTCCATTAATCGATAAAAAAGCACATATTATCCATTTACAGGCTGGGACAAAGTTAAAAACCTTATTTTTGCGCTAGTCAATCATTAAAAAACAATTATGTCAGTCAATAAAGAAAGAGAAAAACACGCAGATTCTATCATTCGAAGCCACATTATTTGGTCTATGGGCGCTGGATTTATTCCAGTATTGATGGCAGATATATTGGCTGTGGGGGCGCTTCAGATGGACATGATTCGCCAGTTATGCAAAGTATATGATGTCGAATTTCAAGAAGTTCAAGGCAAAGCAATCGTTACCTCAATGACGAGTTCTGCCTTAGCAAGAGTAACGGCAGGACGCCTAGTAAAATTGATACCAGGAATTGGTTCATGGCTTGGAGGTATGGCTGTATCGAGCTTCGCGGGCGCGTCCACATATGCGCTTGGAGAGGTTTTTAAAAGGCATTTTAGTGAAGGAGGTACCATTTTGGATTTTGATATAGATCGCTTGCGCAAATTTTATAAAGAGAAATTTGAAAAAGGTAAGGTCGTTGTGAAGGATGTGAAAGACAAGGACAAGGAATCTGACACCGATGAGCGTTTCTTTCAGGCGGAAAATTTTGAATTTGATGAGGCAAAAGAGGTCGAATTTGATTCGGCTTTCGCAAAAGAATCCACTACTAACATAGTGGAGCAACTCAAAGAATTAGCAGTATTAAAGGAGCAAGGAGCTATTTCGGAAGAAGAATTTGTGGCTTTAAAAGCTAAGCTGATAGCGGGATGAGCCGCTGTAAATTTTACTTGAACCCCCTTCACCCTTCACTCTTTCATCTTGTGGTTTTTTCGGAAGATTAGAAGTGTCAAGTCAATACATAAAAAAAAGCGATACCAAAATGGCATCGCTTTTTTTTGCGCAAGCTATGAAAATTACTAAGCATGAAGCTTTGCTTTCTTCGCAAGAAGCGTCTCTTCATCCTCAACATTGTTTTCATCAGGAACACAGCAGTCAACTGGGCATACAGCGGCACATTGCGGCTCATCATGGAAGCCTATACATTCTGTACACTTGTCAGCGATGATGTAATAAAACTCATCAGAAAGCGGTTCGTTTTTCGTATTGTCTGACATCTTGGTGCCATCTGAATATGCCCACTCCTCATCTGGTTCATAGATGGCATTGTTAGGACATTCGGATATGCAGGCATCACAATTGATGCAGTCGTCAGTTATTTTTATGGCCATTTTTTCTCTTTTTTGAATTGTGTAATGTTTTTGCAACGCAAGGTTCGCTGAATTGTTGAAGAAACGAAAACAAAGCTAGCATCTTTTTGTTTTTTAGAAAAGGTCTAAATTGTGGCCTTGAGTTATTTAATATGTTTTAACACGCAGATTAAGTCCACTTATTGCCTAGATTTACCAAATTGAACTGCTTGCTCATAACTTTTACTCCTTTTTAGCAATAAAAGGGGCTTACAAATCAGAATTTTGACTCTATGGATACTAAGTTTTCCAACAAACCTTCTAATGATGTAACTTCTATAGTCGTCCGTTTTGCGGGTGACTCAGGGGATGGGATGCAGCTGACGGGCGCACAGTTTGCGGATACTTCTGCATTGATGGGCAATGATATTGCTACTTTTCCTAATTATCCATCTGAAATACGGGCTCCACAAGGGAGTGTTTATGGCGTGTCAGGTTTTCAGGTTCACATCTCGAATGAAAAAATAAGTACGCCAGGAGATGATTTGGATTTGTTGGTTGCGATGAATCCGGCAGCTTTAAAAACGAATTTGGCAGATCTGTCTCCTGGAAAAATGTTAATCGTCGATACAGATTCTTTTACACCAAAAAATCTAAAGAAAGCAGGATATCCTACAAATCCAATTGAGGATGGTAGTTTGGAAAGCTATCGTTTGATTGCTGCACCGATTACAAGTTTAACGAAAGCCGCATTGCTTGATTTAGGTATGAGGGAGAAAGCAATGAATCGGAGTAAGAATATGTTTACATTGGGCATGGTATATTGGATTTATGGGCGTGACAAGAAGCACACAGTTGATTTCTTAAAGAAGAAATTCAAGAATAAAGAGATTATCATTGAAGCCAATTCACGTGCCTTAAAAGCGGGTAATGTGTATGCAGAAAACCTTGAATTAATTGCGACCACCTACCAAGTACGACCCGCTAAGCTAAAAAAAGGTAAATACCGCATAATCATGGGTAATCAAGCCACCGCCTGGGGATTCATTGCCGCGGCTCAAAAGGCAAAAAAAGAATTATTCTTAGGTTCTTATCCGATTACTCCCGCCTCTAATATTCTACATGAATTAGTGAAACATCCAGAGTTTAAAGTGAAATCTTTTCAGGCAGAGGATGAAATCGCGGGAGTGGCTTCTGCTTTGGGGGCATCTTTTGCAGGTGATTTGGCGATTACCACTACTTCTGGGCCAGGGCTTGCGCTAAAAGGCGAAGCTATCGGATTAGCCATGATGACCGAAATGCCCATGGTTATTGTGAATGTGCAAAGAGGTGGGCCTTCGACGGGTCTTCCGACCAAAACGGAACAATCAGACCTACTTCAAGCGATGTATGGTCGAAATGGGGAAAGCCCTATTATTGTAATAGCGGCTAATTCTCCTTCCAATTGTTTTGATATGGCCTATGAGGCTTCGCGACTCGCATTAGAGCACATGACTCCTGTTTTGCTGTTGAGTGATGGCTATATCGCCAATGGATCAGAACCTTGGTTGATTAAAACTTTGGACGAATTGCCGGATATCAAGCCCAGAACGGTAAGTAAAGCAGAAGGTTGGACACCTTATATTCGGGATAAAGACACATTAGCAAGAGAATGGGCTATCCCAGGCATGGAAGGATTTGAACATAGACTCGGAGGGCTAGAGAAAAAAATGGTAACGGGTAACGTAAATATGGATCCGAATAACCATGAAGAAATGGTCAAAATTAGAGCCGAAAAAGTCAAAAGGGTCGAAAATGATATTCCAGAGCTAGAGGTTGAAGGTGCTCAGGAAGGAGATTTATTAGTAGTCGGGTGGGGTGGCACTTATGGCTCCCTTCATACAGCTGTGATGAGCATGTCTTCCAAAGGCGAAAAAATTGGTCTGGCTCATTTCAAATACATCAATCCGATGCCTAAGAATACCGCCGAGGTTTTTGCTAATTTCAAAAAGGTTTTGGTGTGTGAACTAAACACTGGACAACTTTTTAAGATTTTACATTTTGCGCAACCTGGGCATCAGTATTACAAATACAATAAGGTGCAGGGCTTGCCTTTTACGGGGGCTGAGTTAATCACCCGTTTTGAACAATTATTAAAAGAGGATGCATAACATATACGGCTTGCTAAAACGAAAATAATGACAGAGATTAAAAAATATACACACAAAGACATGGCGAGTGACCAGGAGGTGCGTTGGTGCCCAGGTTGTGACGACTATGTAATTCTTAGAGCCGTCCAAAAAGCTTTGCCCGAAATAGGTCGAAACAAAGAAGACATCGTTTTTATTTCGGGTATTGGTTGTTCTTCTCGTTTTCCCTATTATATGAATACCTATGGGATGCATAGTATTCATGGTCGTGCGGCTGCGGTGGCTACTGGGACGAAATTAGCGAATCCTGACCTTAGTGTTTGGGTCATTACAGGAGATGGGGATGCATTAGCGATTGGGGGTAATCACACCATTCATGCCATACGCCGTAACGTAGACATGAATATCATCCTTTTTAATAATGAAATCTATGGTTTGACGAAAGGGCAGTTTTCTCCTACTTCTTTTTTAGGGCAAAAGACGACGACTTCTCCTTACGGAAATACACAGCCTCCTTTTAATCCGGGAGAATTAGCCATAGGAGCCAATAGCCGTTTTTTCGCAAGAATATCAGGGAACAGACCCAAAGAAATGGCAGCGCTTTTTATTGAAGCAGAACAATTTAAGGGAACTTCTTTTATCGAAGTTTTACAGAATTGTGTCATCTTTAATGATGGTGCTTTTGACTTGTTTAATAAGAAAGAAACACGTGCTGATAATCAAGTGTATCTAGAGCATGGCAAAAAAATGATTTTTGGACATGATAGTAATAAAGGATTAAAACTCAAGGGTTTGGAAATTGAAGTGGTCACCATCGGAGAGAATGGAATCACTGAAGAGGACATCTTGACGCATGATGCTCACGATCCGAATCCTACTTTGCACTTTATGTTGGTCAGAATGAAGAATCCGATTGTCACAGGAGTGATTCGTTCCGTTTCCGAAATGTCTTTTGACGAACGTTTTGTAGGGCAGATGAATGAGCAATTGGAAGCATCTAAAGGCATTACCTTTGATGATTTAGTGAATGCTGGTCAGACTTATATGCTTGATTGATGTAATGAAGCCTGCTTGTCGATGTATTAACATTGAAGTGCTGCTTTTGGCGCAAGCAAATGAATCCGTCAGCATGGGCTAAATTAGTTAATAATAACCTTTGCCTCATTGTGTAATAATTAAAAATATGCTTTTTACAAATGCCCGTCACGAAGGGTCTAATAAATGGTGGAAATACATCCTGACTACTGTTTTTGTTGTATTCGGAATGGTTTTAGGCTCTTTGCCTTATTTAGTTGCCGTATATATCGGTATTCAAAATAAACATCCAGATTGGTCTAGGGATCAACTAGTAGAGGGCATTATGTCGATGGATAATTCATTGCATGATTTGGATAGTAATTTGTTGTTAGTATTGATGTTGTTGCAATTTGTATTGGGCTTTGCCATGTTGTATATCTTTGTTAGGTCGCTGCATCTAAAGCGTTTTTCTTCGTTAGTTTCAGCCAAAAACAAGGTTGATTGGTCAAAAATATTCAAGGCGTTTGGAGTCTGGTTCGTGCTATTGTTATTAATGGAAGTCGTGGGGTTTTTGTTGCATCCAGAAAATTATGTTTGGAATTTTCAACCTGAACAGTTTTTTGTATTATTGATAATTGCTCTATTGATATTGCCGATTCAGACTTCTTTGGAAGAATTATTAATTCGGGGTTATTTCCTTCAGGGCTTGGGCTTGTTGTTTAAAAATAGATTGGTGCCAATCGTTTTAACGGCTATTATTTTTGCCGCCTTACATGGGGCTAATCCCGAAGTTGAAGCCTATGGCGCTTTAAAGATGATGACCTATTTTTTCTTGGTCGGGCTATTTTTTGCCATCATTACTGTAATGGATGACGGACTGGAAATTGCATTAGGTTTTCATGCCGCCAATAATATATTTGTAAGTACAATCGTGAATACACCAGATTCTGCATTATCTACTCCTGCTTTAGTGATGAATCATTCTGCTGATACGGATGGGATGCTTATTACGACCGCGATACTTTTTGTCGTTGTTTTATTGGTGGGTAAGAAAACGCTGGGATGGGGGAATTGGAATAGGCTTTGGAGCTGAATTTGCTTCCTTCGGTCGCGTTCATTGCTTCCTTCGGTCGCGTTCAATTGCTTCCTT
>CAYRVZ010000206.1:0-5698 GCA_964427815.1 uncultured Saprospiraceae bacterium
GGTCGCGTTCAAATGCTTCCTTCGGTCGCGTTCATTGCTTCCTTCGGTCGCGTTCCTAATAGCCTCATCCAATTAGGAAGGAATGCACGTCCCGATAGACCGAATTTAGATTTTTGAGTAGCATAAAACAAGCTTTGTTCTCTTTTAACATTGGGTTTGGTAGGAATGAATAGTAGGTGGGTGTAAAGGAAAACCAAGCACCTGGGGTATTAACCCCAACAGAGGTATGATGTAGGGACTCTTGAGACTAGCCAGCCCATTGTCAATATGAGCAGAAAAAAATAAAAACCCGCAGGAAGCCTTTTAGCGTTCCCGACCAAGCCGAGCGGTATGTAAAAAGGCATCAATTTTCTTTGCTTTTAATTTTGTGATAGCTCTTCTTGCTTCTGCTTCATTATCACTTCTTAATGCACAAACAGTGTGGTATTTAGAATTGTCAAAATGCACGATTTCAGCGTTTTCAAATCCTGACAAAATAGTGTGTTCCAAACTAACCCGAGCATTTTCGATGGTGCTAAAAGAGCCAGCTATCACCATGTATTTGCTGAGGGTTGATTTTTCGATGTTTGTAACCGTTGTTTGATTGCCTTTTTCTTTGAATCTTTCATCGACAATAATAGGCTCTGCTTCCTCCACAATTTCTTCTTCAACTTTGTCTTCGCCGATGACGTTGGGCGTTCTTTTCGTTTTTGCCTCCGCTTCTACTTCGTCTTCTTGGGAATCAATAATATCATTGAGTGTTTCATCTTCAGGATGGTTTTCGAATTCAGAAACAATGCCTTTATTCTCTACCTCTCCAATGACGGTATTAGCTGTATTTCTCACCGAACAAGATTTGTAGAACATAGAAATGCCCATAGCCAAGAGTAAAAGTACGACTGAAATAGTCAAGTATTGGCGTGTGCTATTGTTAGACTCGTGGTCTGGTGTAGGTGTCTGATTTGTCATGGTAGTTGTATCAGTGTTTTAATATGTGGTGCAAATATACAAAATATTGATATACTTGCCTACACCGCAATAAAAACAAAAATATTTAGTACCTTTGGAATTATCTACCCTTGCTTTTCCTACCTTTGCATCAGTAGAAATACGCAAAAGCTCGGAAAAACGCCGTGTTAGTTGACTTTTATTACTTTTGAACCTGAACCATGAAGTACACTATTGATAAGCAAGAGCACTTTGCCATCTTTACTCCAGAAGAAAAGACGGTAAACTCTTTGATCGCACCTGAATTAAAATCTGAATTATTCATTCTTTTTCAAGAAGGGGTAAAGAACCTGATTTTTGATATGTCTAAAGTGGAGTTTATAGACTCTTCAGGTTTGAGTGCATTGTTGTCAGGTAACCGTCTTTGGGCGGATGGCGGCTTCGTTATTACGGAGTTGAAGGCAGATTTTGTGAAGAATTTGATTAAAATTTCACGTATTGACTCGGTTATCATGATTGTGCCTACTTTAGCAGAGGCAATGGAACAAGCTAAGATGTCTTCCATAGAACAGGAGATGGATGATGATTAAAATGGAAGGATGAATAATGAGTTGACCATTTTAGGTAGTTCTTCAGCGATTCCAACTAAGACGCGCAATACAACTGCGCAATTTCTACTATTTCAAAACCAAAAAATTCTCATTGATTGTGGCGAAGCTTGCATCAATAGATTGGTGCGCTACCAATTGCCTTTCGATCAGATTCGGTATATTTTTATCAGTCATTTGCATACCGATCACATTCTAGGATTGCCCGGATTGCTTGGCAGCTTTGCGCTGAGAAATCGAGAGAATCCGCTCACTATTTTTTCCCCGCAAGGGCTCCAAGAAATAATAGAACCTCTAGTGGGTCCCACGATGAAACAGCCTTATGAGCTGAATTGGCAAGTAGTGGATACGACCGTTTCTCAAATCATTTTGGATGAAAAAGACTATACAGTGAGTACCATTCCGTTGGCTCATAGAGTGCCTACGATTGGTTTCCTCTTTCGGGAAAAAGAAAAATCTCCCAATGTAAGAAAGGATGCTATTCAAAAATATAATCTTTCTATAGACCAAATTAAAGCATTGAAAAATCGAAAAAATATTGTTGATTCGACTGGACAAGTGATGGATAGTCAATTATTATTAATTGAGTCTAGTCCACCTAAAAGTTATGCTTTTTGTTCGGATACGATGTATGTTGAATCTATAATAGATTTGGTCAAGGAGGTAGATTTACTGTATTATGAGGCAACTTATTTGCATGAATTAAAAGATTTGGCGAAAGCAAGAGGACACGCTACGGCTTTTGAAGCTGCCTCTACTGCAAAAAAAGCAAATGTTAAAAAATTACTCATGGGGCATTTTTCTACTCGGTATGCCAATATGTCCGCACATGAGTTAGAAGCCCAGCAAGTATTCCCCAATAGCTTTGCCGTGGAAGATGGTAATACTTATGAAATATAGTTTTTCATTTTTATCATTTTACCTTTACTGTGTTTTTACAAAATGCAAGACTTGTACCGTATTACGCCCATTTGCGCGAAGAAAATAAGTCCCAGTCGGCAAGGAGGAAATGTTAAATTCTAATTGACTTCGACCAATGGCAAAAAAGGTTTTTTGAGTGGCCATGATTTTACCTTGTAAGTTTACAATTGAAAAAGAAATTTCTTCATTCGTGTTGGCTATTACTTTTGCAAACACTAAGTCGTTAGCTGGATTTGGAAAAACAGCTTGTAATTGGATGCCTTTGGGGAGGTGGTTTTGAAAAGAAATTTTCGCTTGTTGTTGGTTGCCACAATTCATCTCCATGACGTATTTTTTGGAGACAAGCACATTATGCATTTCCCAAGTGCCTGCCCAAAAATTCATGATGGCGTAGTCTCGGTCATCAGTATTGCCATAGCTCAAGTCGATGGTCACTGGGTCGCCATTACTCCAAGAAACAGCACCTTCTTCATTCTCATCAGTAAAACCAATTAAGACTAAGTTGTTTTCAATATTACTTTTGATAAAATCATTTTCGACTTGGCTATTGATGGCTACCAAATATCCGCCCAGACTCTGGGTGTAAGTATTGGCTTCTTTCCAGTTTAGGGTTTCATCGGATAAGTAATACCCATGATTTTCAAATTCACCAATTTTAGAAAATCCATTGATGGCTGCACAGGACTCCCCCGATCCAACTGAGACTATATTTAATTTGAAACTACAAAACTGGGTATTGCCACACGCATCAGTTGCTTCATACATAATGATATAATTACCTAATTCAAATTCAGACCCAGCCGGCTTATTAGAAATTAATACAAGGCTTACATCCGATCCGTTTGGACAAGTAGTAGAAGCTACAGGATCATCCCAATAAGCCAAAGTAGAATTTGTGGTAATTTCTAAAGTTATATCAGTTGGGCAATCAATCGATAAAGATCCGTTGGTTGAGTTGCTACAAGTCTTTTCTAAGATATAAGGTTTTGAGATACGACCATTTATCATTTCCCAAGTGCCCGCCCAAAAGTTCATTACGGCAAAATCATTATCTTCAGTATTACCATAGCTCAAGTCTAGTCCTGTTCCTTCGCCATTAGCCCATTGTCCGGTTCCTTCCGTCTCGGAATCGTGAAAGCCAATAAATACTAAATTAGTTCCAATGTTGCCCTTCAAAAATTCATTCTCGGCTTGCGTGGAAATACTAGTCATGTATCCATTATTATTTTCTGCATGGTTCTTAGCGTCTAGCCATTTAAAATTATCATCCGATAAATAATAGCCATGATGCTCAAATTCTCCTATTTTAGAAAAGCCATCAATCGGGTTGCATCCCCCTCCATTAGGTTCGCTAGAAACGGTAATGACAAATTGACAAGTGGCTATATTTTCGCATAAATCAGCTGCTTGATATGTAATGGTATGTGTCCCAATCGGAAAATTGGATCCAGAAGGGAGTCCTCCGATTTGTTCTATTTGAACAGAACTCCCCATGCTACAAGTCGTACTTGCAGTAGCACTTTGCCATTGTGCAACTTCCGTATCGCTAGTTGTTTCAATTTCAATCGCAGTGGGACATTGAATATTAATATTACCGGTGTTGCTTCCACTACAACTCATCTCCATCACATACTTACGCCAAGGTCCCGCTTGTTCCATTTGCCAAGTGCCCGCCCAATAGTTCATTACGGCATAGTCATTTTCAGTTGAATTAGCATAACTCAAATCTAAAGTAACGGGTTGCCCATTGGCCCATTGGGGGCTTCCTTCGGAAGTAGCATCATTAAAACCGATGAAAACCATCCCATTTAAAGGAGCAATTTTATTTTTAATAAAACCGTTTTCTTCCACACTATTCATGCTTGCTAGATAACCGCCATTGATTTCGCTCGTGTTTTTGGCTGCGGCCCAATTATTTGGGTCGTTCGAAATATAATAGCCATGATTATTATATTCCCCTAGTTTCGTGAAGCCATTGATTGTCGTACAACTGCCACCTGTGTTTTCTTGCGTCACGTTTATAGAGAAGCTGCAAGATTCTAAATTGTTACAATCATCCGTTGCTTGATACGTAATGGTATGTGTCCCAACCTGAAAATTGGATCCGGATGGCATACCTTGGCTTTGAGAAATTTGCACATTGCTACCTGCACTACAAGTAGTACTTGCAGTTGCACTTTGCCATTGGACTGTCTCCGAACCAGTGGATGTTTCAATATCAATAGCACTGGGGCATTGAATATTAATATTACCCGTATTGGAGCTTCCACCACAACTCTTCTCCATCACATACTTACGCCAAGGGCCCGCTTGTTCCATTTGCCAAGTGCCCGCCCAATAGTTCATTACGGCATAGTCATTTTCAGTTGAATTAGCATAACTCAAATCTAAAGTAACGGGTTGCCCATTGGCCCATTGGGGGCTTCCTTCGGAAGTAGCATCATTAAAACCGATGAAAACCATCCCATTTAAAGGAGCAATTTTATTTTTAATAAAACCGTTTTCTTCCACACTATTCATGCTTGCTAGATAACCGCCATTGATTTCGCTCGTGTTTTTGGCTGCGGCCCAATTATTTGGGTCGTTCGAAATATAATAGCCATGGTTATTATATTCCCCTAGCTTCGTGAAGCCATTGATTGCCGTACAACTACCACCTGTACTCTCTTGAGTTACGTTTACAGCGAAAGTGCAAGTGGCTGAATTATTACAATCATCCGTTGCTTGATAAGTAATATTGTAATTACCGATATAGAAATCAGACCCAGCGGTAGGGCCTTCATTTTGGTACACAGAAACATTAGTCGTATTGCAAGTGGTATAAGCTGTCGCATCCGCCCAAGAAACAGTCGCTACGTTTGAAGTAGTAGTTACATTGATATTACTAGGACAGTTGAGGGTTATATCGTTTTGATTTTGTTCTCCACCTAGGAAATTAAAATTGATTAGTCCCGAAGTGGAGTTGTAGGTCATCTCTCCTCCATCCACAGAAATATTAATGATATTTGCGTTTAAATCTTTAGCTAAAATAGAAAGGTCAAAGTTTTCCTGATCGGGTTGTGGATTGCTAAAGGTCGCGGTGATGGTCATCGTATTCCCAGAGGTAGTAGTCGTGATGTTCGCATGGTCCCGTACATACAAATACTCATATACAGACTGAAGACCAGCGACCCAGACCTCATCTGTTCCATTTTCGCCATATTGATTTCGGAGTAGATCCATTAATTGCTTAAAGTAGGTAT
>CAYRVZ010000207.1:0-5695 GCA_964427815.1 uncultured Saprospiraceae bacterium
TAAGGGGAGGGATTTTAAAAAGCAGTCTTTTTTGAAACGTTAAGATAATTAAGGGATTAAGAACGGTTAAGGGGAGGGATTTTAAAAAGCAGTCTTTTTTGAAACGTTAAGATAATTAAGGGTGGGATTCAGAATGCAGTCTTTTTTTAACGGCAAGCAATCAACCAGGATCCAAAGGGACGTTATGGCGGGGAAGTCCATTAGCCTTCAAAGTGGAAAGAAAGGGTAAAGGAACGAGATAAGACTTTGTCAAGGACAGTGGATTGTTCTAATGTCTCATTAAATAATAATACATTTCCGATACCGTGCGAGTATTTGAGCTCAGGAGAGAAAATAAAGAATGGGAAGAAGAATTGGACACCTGCTCCAACTTCAACAGCAAAATCAGTAGGGGAAATTTTTAATATTTCATCTGCTTGGCGAGTTCTACTTTCATTCGCTACATCAAAAGAATATTTTACGCCTGCGATAACAAAAGCTCGTTTGTCATGATAAGGCTGGGATTTAAAACGAACTTGGAAAGGTATTTCTACAAAAACGGCTCCTACTTTTCTTTCTCGAGGTCCTGTTTCACGCGGCACGGTGTAGTGCAGATTCCGATTAGAGAAGGAGAGTGTAGGTAACAATCTGAAATCAAAAAAATCTCCGATTTTCAAGTTAGAAACGATACCTAAATTAAAACCAGGCCCTCTCACACTTTCCACATTGAAGATAGTGTCATTTCCAAGGAAGTTACTTGAGCGGAAGGCTTTGTAATCCGATTTATTGTATCCGAAAGTAATCCCAAAATAATATGGTTTATTCTGAAAATCTAAATAGTTATAGTTCTTTTGTGCAAACGTGATCGTTGACAAAAACAAGATAAAAATCGTAATTACTTTTCTGCTATGTACAAGGAGCATATTCCAAAGGTTAAAGGCTTACAAATCGCATTTTTAAAACCCACTTTTTCCAAAATCTTGATGAAGTCATCTCCTTCTGGAAAAGCGGAAGCGGATTCAAACAAATATTTGTAGGCCCTATCATCCTTCGATTTTAGTCGCCCTGCCGCTGGTAATACATAACGGAAATACAAGTTAAATAATTGCTTCACTGGAAAAAGCTTAGGTTTAGAGAACTCTAATACAAAAATCCGTCCATTCTTGTCCAAAATCCGCTTCATTTCGGATAGCCCCACCTCCAAATGCTCAAAATTTCGCACGCCAAAGGCCACCGTAGTCGCCTCGAATGTCCCATCTGCAAAACTCAAATCCTCTGAATCCTCTTCTTTTAAGGTGATAATATCCTTCAAACCCGCTTTTTTAATTTTCTCTTCACCTACTTTCAACATTCCTGGGGACAAATCAATCCCAACGACCTTTACTCCATCAATCTTCTTGGCAATATTTATGGCAACATCACCTGTGCCCGTCGCAACATCAAGGATTTTCTTGGCGCCCGTTTTCCTAAGTTGTTTCAGCATTGTCTTACGCCAAAGCCTATCAATACCAAAAGAAAGCGTCTTATTCAAAAAATCATAGGAGCCAGCGATGTTATCAAACATCTCTTTCACCTGCGCCTTTTTGCCTTTTTCGGAGCCATACGGCGTTATATCTTCTATTTTCTTTTCCATTCTTGCGCAAAGGTAAGTTTTTTTTTGTATCATAGAATAAAACCTATTCCTTTTAGTACTTATAATATTTTACGCGAAAGTGTGTGTTACTTAAGGAGCTAGAAAACAGATTAAAACCTGTGCTTTCCCAATTTAGAATGTTATTACTTTTTTTGGTTTCCTCCAAATTTGACCCATCGAACTTTCCAAAGTGCAAATAAAGAGCAGCAACTTCAGTACTGTGATTACAATCACGCTCACTAAAGGTAAAAAGCAATTACTTTTGTGCTAAATTAAAGCCAATGACACTTAGAGACATCGTCAACCACCCTACCGTAACGATCATTGATGTGCGAGAGCCTTGGGAGTTTGATGCGGGTCATGTAGCTCATGCTATCAACCTTCCACTGGCAGCCTTAAAAAGCAATTTGCTTGCCGTTGACGATCACTCTAAACCCATTTTACTTTGTTGTGAATCGGGTAATCGAAGCCATCAGGCTCACACCGTTCTTATTGCCAAAGGTCTAGAACAAATCTATGATGGAGGGGGCTGGCGAGATTTAAACAATATGATTTTTTAGATCAATCTCCAATCAATCGGCGTCAATCCTTGTTGCCTTAAAAGTTCATTCGTTTTTGAAAAATGACCACAACCCTGAAAACGATTACCCGCTAAGGGCGAAGGATGATAAGCCGTCAGTACATGATGTTTTGTTTCATCTATTAATGCTGCTTTCGCTTGCGCAAAACGTCCCCATAACAAAAAAATAACCCCTTTCCTTTTTTCCGAAAGGAGCTCAATCACCCTATCCGTAAAGTATGCCCAACCGATTTTTTGGTGAGAACCCGCTCTACCCTCCTCAACCGTCAAAAAGGCATTCAGCAAAAACACCCCTTGCTCCGCCCACTGAGATAAATCACCCTGATCGGGAATCTCAAAACCGATATCTCTATGTAACTCCTTATAGATGTTCTTCAATGAGGGCGGGATTCTAACGCCCTTTGGGACAGAAAAAGAAAGACCCATCGCCTGTCCCGCCCGGTGGTACGGATCCTGCCCCAAAATCACCACTTTGACTTGCTTAAAAGGGGTTGAATTAAAAGCATGAAAGATAAGATCTCCTTGCGGAAAAATCTTTTTACCCGCTGCTTTCTGGTCTTTCAAGAAAGTATTCATTTTCTTAAAGTAATCCTGCCCAAATTCTTTTTCAAGTACAGCTCCCCAAGAAGTTTCTATTTCAACATCCATTTTTCTTCCAATAATTTGTTACAGGTCCACCTCTCCTAGTAAAGCTCCATAGTCATCAAATTTGTAACTCTCTGTCCTTTGAGGAAGTAGATCCAAAACACTATCCCCATATAACTCATCCAACGCCTGGATACTGTCTGTGATTCGGAGCTCCAATTGTCCTTTTTTCAATTGTTCAAATCTCCAATCTAATGTTCTCCGTAACTTTTCATACATTTGGTCATAGACCTCAGCCGAAATTTTCTTTGCCGGTACGATATCCGCTGCTCTAAACAAACCCGCTTGGCGTGTCAAAAACAGACCGTCTTTAATAATATAAAAACAAGTATCCAGCCATTCTGTCTCCTTACCAAAGTACTTGGCATACAGCATCAACTGAATATCTTCCTGATTCTTAAACATCATTTTTCGGTAGAATTTTCCGCTCCATTTTAGATCTATTATTAAAAATTGACCGGCTCTTTCTAAGACGACATCGGTTATTCCTTTAATCGGATTTATACCCAATTTTCCCATAAGGGTTTCTTCCAATGCAACAACCTTCCAGCCATTCTCACGAATAGCATGCACAAAACTTAATAGAGATAATCGTAATTTTTTTCGAAAGGCTGCCAAATCAGGCTCTTTGCCATACTCCAAAAAAGGTAAGCCCTCCGCCTGAATCAAATTCATAAATACAGGGTCAAACCATTCCATAATAGATTCATTATCAGTTAGATGCAACTCTTTCAACATCATTAATTCAAAAACTTTATGGGCAACATTCCCCATAATCGCGCCTACTTGTTTTATCTTTTTGAGGGAGCTACCATAGAGTTTCATTTGCTTTCGCAACACCCAGGTATGCGGGTAGTAAAGAAAAGTTTCGAGACCTGTAACCGAAAACTGAATTTCAGGGCTTGCCACTTCCATCGGACTTACTTGAGTAAGAGGCCCTTCTAAAAAGTTAAGCTTTGGATTCAATTTTTCTACAGGCCGCTGTAAAAATAAATCCGAAGTATTATTAATAGTTATGACTTCTATATTTTCTATCATTGCCTCCAACTCAAAATGCAACGGATGTTTATCCGCATATTTCCCCTCTACTTTTTCTGGAACGACAAAAACCAGTCGTTCTTGCGCCAAATAAAAAGGCTGATATCGCATCCATCTACGCAGTTTATTCTCACTATTCGGCAAGGTCAACCTAATACCTTTTTCGCCCAAATAGTTAATTTCAGCGGTCGTCCATTTTGCCCGAATATAATCATTTTGGGTACTCACAAAGTTAAACCAAACTATCTCCTTACTAGGAAATACAACGGCACCTGGATTTTGGGCAAAATTGGAGGCTCCCACTTCTCGTTTTTTAAAAGTCGCAGCAGTTGCCTGAATGACTATCTGGGTCAATTTTTCTAAGTCCAACAATGAAACACTATCTTCCTCCAAAGCGTCCAATAAATCTAACAAGTCCAAGGATAAGCGGTAGATACTATGATAGATTGCGCCCGCAAAAGTACTGCCCAACCTACTCTTTGCCCACGTCACTAAATGCTGGTATAGACTAAATACTTCCGCCTTGGGGATACGAGCTTTTTGGGAATATGTCTTTCGTTCAAACCAAAAACGATATTCAAACATCGCCTTGGCTTTATCTTCTTCAGTTACATGAGTGGAATTCTGAAAGTTAGACAAAGCATGAACCCAATTATTATTACCAAAACCAGGACGCTGCTGCAAAGCACCTGCCAATCTTGACGACAAGTGATTATGTAAAGGCGAATAAGGTAAGCTTAAAAATTCTAAAATTTTGCCTAAATCAACTGGATACCACAAAAAACTATGCGCCAGTTTCAGTAATTGTTGAGAGGGTCGTAAATCGGAAACAGATGTAATTCCTGACACAGGCAATCCATCAGATTCAAAAATAAAATCTGGTAGTTTTAATTCTGGTGGCATGATAAAGAAAGGTAATTTCTTCTGCTCCTTTTGATAATGAAATGCCAATGCCTCTATCCCGTCATAATCTCTAGGCACTTCAAAAACAAGTAAGCTACCATCTCCTTTTAATGCTGTTTTTGTTCCATTAAAACTTTTATCCAGTATCTTTTTAGTCATGATAGCCAAATCACTATCTAAATTCAACAAATTGGTACTCAATGACTTATCAACAACATCAACGCCAACTTCTCCTAAAGAATTAAGTAATCTTTGCCAGTGAAGGGGCAGCAATGCAAGCGGTTCAACCAAGGAAATTTCCATATCCTTTAAAACATCTGGATCTAAATCCGACTCTACTTCAATAAACCTATCTGCAAATCCATTATTCAAAATACGATGAGTGTCTGGACTAGTATTATTCCTGCAAAACTCATTGGCAAAAGCTTCTAAGGAGGTTAAATCTTGTAATCGCTTTGGTGCGTTTTCTTGGGCATCAAAATCCCAAAGAGATATCCTCAATTCATCTCTCAAAACCAAAATAGCGTCTGTGGTTCCATAGGAATCAACAGAAAATGAATTGGCAAAAAAAGCATTTGGATTATGTTCTAAATAGGCCAAAAGTACCTTTCGGAAAAAAGTAGTACGCAACCATTGATAATTTTTAGCCGGCCATGCCAATCCTAATTGTTGTTCCAGCCACCGTAAAAAATCTCTTTGTCCAAAGAAGTATACGCCCTCCTTTTCGTGAAAAGTAGAAGCGTCTAACGATATCCCAAATATTATTTTTTGCATGGGGTAAAGATACGGAAAGTTTATTGTTTTATTCCTTATTGTCTAAAATCAGCATTAGCAGGGTTGGTAGATTTTCAAGATACATTATCAATTTAGAAATGAGGAATGAAGACACTTACGTCAAAACTTCTTTTGAGTCTTAT
>CAYRVZ010000208.1:0-5690 GCA_964427815.1 uncultured Saprospiraceae bacterium
ACCCCAATCTAAACGTAAATTTTTCAACATCACCGTCGTATTCTTCCGTATTGGAGGCACCTGAATCAAAGTTAAATCGGCTGTGCGTAAAGGTTGTATTAGCGAATAATTTTTTTGATATTTTATAATTCCATCTTGCAGCAGTCGTGATATTGCCCCATTTGATGCTTGAAGTTGCTTCATAAGAGTCACTACCATAGGTTTCTTTATTGCTAAAACCAAAATTATCTGACCCCATGTACGCGCTAATAAAAACACGGTGCTTGTCGTTTATTCTATGATTAACTTTAGCATTCAAATCATAAAAGTATAATTTAAAGGTATTATTTACATTCTCCTCTCTAGTCGCTCGTTTGACGAAAGGTCTTGCAATCAAGTCTAGATAAGTTCTACGACCTGATACGATAAATGATGTTCGATCTTTAATGATGGGGCCTTCTAATGTCAATCTCGAAGAAATCAGCCCGATAGAACCTTGCCCATGAAACTCTTTATTATTACCTTCTTTCATATTTATCTCTACGACGGATGACAATCGACCACCATACCTTGCGGGAAAACCACCCTTAGTCAAAGTCACATTTTTAATAGCATCTGAATTAAATACGGAAAAGAAACCTAATAAATGAGATACATTATAAACAGGTACACCGTCTAGTAGTATTAAATTCTGGTCAGGACTTCCACCACGCACATACATACCACTTTGTCCTTCTCCGCCCGATTGTACACCTGGTAACAATTGCAAGACTTTCAATACATCTACTTCGCCCAACAGCGCAGGAATTTTTTCAATCTGATCGATCGGTACCGTCACCTGACTCATTTGGGTCTCCTTTTGAATCTTTCTGTTTTTGGCGGCAACGACAGTAATTTCCTTTATTACAGAATTTGGCGTAAGCACAAAATTAATCGACGTATCTCTATCCAATAAAAAGGAATTGGCTAATCCTTCATACCCGAGATAAGAGGCAATCAACTCAACCTCCCCTTGAGGCAAAGTTAAACTATAAAAGCCGTAGGTATTTGAGGTTGCTCCATCAGCGGATTTCACATCAAACAAATTGGCTGCAATGAGTTTCTCTCCAGATTCGGAGTCTGAAAAATATCCGCTAATCGTAAAATTTTGTGCGTTTAATGCAAGTCCAATCAGCAGAAAACTAAGGCTGAGTATTATTCTTTTCATTTCGAGGTTATTGAGTGATTGAGAAGCGCAAATATAAGGTAATAAATACATCAAATATTGTATTTAAGAAAACTTTAACGTAAATGACTAAAACAAGCAAAAGCAGTTTTCTTTTGACCGTTAAGATACTTGATACAACCGAGTCACAATAGGCGACATATCGTTGTACAAGTAAACGGACAGCAGTCAAAACATTCGTTTGCGACAGCAAAAAATAAAAAAAAACATTACCTTTATACTTCAAGTAACACCGTGTAAAGCCATCATAATTGTCTTACTTCATGCTAAGTAGTTGACTTTGTGCTCATTAGACATAACAATGAACAAACAAGTAATGGCATGCCAAAAGTTGCACTTTACACATATTATCAAAATTTGGCATATTTTTTGATGGAAAAGAATGAAATGATGCAACAATATTAGCAACATTCGAGTATAAAACTGACATGTATTGGGATATTGTTAGTGAATTTAAAAATAGAGAAAACGATGTTTAAACAGACTTTAAGTCAAAAATTATCACAGAAGCTTTCGCCACAGCAGATTCAGTTAATGAAATTGCTGCAAATCCCTACAGCGACACTCGAACAAAGAATCCAAGAAGAACTAGAAGCTAATCCCGCACTAGATGAAGGGTACGAAAATGAGGAAGAAATCCAAGGAGACCACGAAACAGAAACTGCATCTGAAGCCGACAATGAATATGCAGATGAATATGATGACATCTACAATACTGGCGAATCTATCAAAGATTCTGTAACGGAAGAACAGGAAGTGCCTGAATCTACGGACAAAGAGATTGAACTGGATGATTATGTCAACGAATATATGGACGACGATCCTATCATGTATAAGTCTACAGCTGGCACTAAGGATGTAGAAGACAAAGACATTCCTTTTTCTGTACAGTCCAGTTTTCACGAATATCTACAGGAGCAGTTAGGCACTTTGGATTTTGATAATGAAAAACAACGAGCTATTGCCGAGCAATTAATTGGCAGTATTGATAATGATGGCTACCTACGACGTGAAGCAAGTGCAATGGTGAATGATTTATTGTTTGCACAAAATATTGAGACTACAGAAGAGGAGATCGAAGAGATTTTAACCAAAATCCAACGTTTCGACCCGGTCGGCATTGGTTCTAGGAATCTTCAAGAATGTATCACTATTCAGTTGAAGCATCTTGAAAAAACAACTAAAAACCTTTCGGAAGAAAACATCAAAGATATCCATCTTGCGATAAAACTCGTCAATAAGTATTTTGATGCCTTCAGCAAAAAACATTATAAAAAATTGCTCAAAGGGTTAAGTATTGACAATGGAAAGCTTAAAGATTTAATAGAATTAATTACTAGCCTCAACCCTAAGCCTGCCAGTGGTTATGCCAGTGGTAATGCGTCAATGAATTATGTAGTGCCTGACTTTTTTATCGCTAATAGAGATGGTGAATTAGAGCTTACGCTAAATGGTCGGAATGCACCGGATCTCCGTGTCAATGACTATTATAAAGAGATGTTGACTTCTTATGCCAACACGAAGAAGAAGCGTAAACCTTCCAAAGAACAAAAGGAAGCAGTCAACTTTATCAAAAGTAAAATTGACTCCGCCAAATGGTTTATTGATGCCATCAAGCAACGATATGATACGATGATGAACACGATGTATTCCATCATGCAATACCAAGATGAATATTTCTTGACAGGAGACCCTTCTAGATTGCGTCCGATGATTTTGAAAGACATTGCAGAGATTACCGGTCTTGATATTTCTACTATTTCGAGAGTAGCAAATAGTAAATATGTGCAAACCGAATTTGGTACAAAACTATTAAAAGAATTTTTCTCCGAGTCGATGCAGACAGAAAATGGACAAGAGGTTTCGACCTACGAAGTAAAAAATGTATTGTCCAAAATCATTAAAGCAGAGAATAAGAAAAAACCTTTGAGCGATGAAAAATTAATGGATGCCCTGAATGCCGAAGGCTACAATATCGCTCGAAGAACGGTTGCCAAATATAGAGAGCAATTAGATATTCCAGTCGCCCGAATGCGTAAGGAATTGTAATTTTTTTTGAATAGAAGCAAAAAGGTGACCGAAAGGTCACCTTTTTTTATTCAACCCATGTTGGTAATCCCATTAGAATTTGATAAAATTTAACTAACTTTGTCCGAAAACTATCAACGTAAAAGGGAAATCCATTATCCATGAAAGTCTGTATTGCCGAAAAACCAAGTGTTGCCAAAGAAATCGCCAAGATCCTAGGGGCTACTTCAAGGAAAGATGGCTATTTTGAAGGCAATGGGTATCAAGTGACTTGGACTTTTGGACATTTCTGTACGTTGCATGAACCCCATGACTATAAGCCACATTGGAAAAAATGGTCGTTGAACAGTTTGCCTATCCTTCCGGAAAAATTTGAAATAAAACTCATCCAAAACACGGGGGTAAAAAAACAATTTTCAGTTAAAAGGTTGTTTAAATCAGCTACATTGGTCATTAACTGCGGGGATGCAGGTCAAGAAGGAGAGCTCATCCAGCGTTGGGTCATCAAGCACGCCGAATACAAAGGAAAAGTAGAACGGCTTTGGATTTCTTCGTTGACGACACAGGCCATCCAAAAGGGTTTTCAAAACCTAAAAGATGCCGCAGACTATGACCAACTTTTTTATGCCGGTACTTCTCGTGCCATCGGCGATTGGTTATTGGGGATGAATGCCACCAGAGTATATACCCTCAAGTATGGGGGATACAAACAAGTGCTTTCGGTTGGTCGAGTACAAACCCCTACGCTAGCAATGCTAGTCAAAAGACACAAAGAAATTATTAATTTCAAACCCGAGACCTATTACGAATTACACACGTTGTACCGCAAGGTTGATTTTAATTCTTTAAAAGGGAAGTTCTCCAAGAAGGAAGAGGGACAAACGCTCTTAGACAAAATCACTGGACACCCTTTTGTGGTTACATCGGTCACCAAGAAGAAAGGCAAAGAGCATCCGCCCAAATTATTTGACTTGACAGGATTGCAAGTCTATTGTAATAATAAATTTGGCTTATCTGCTGACAACACATTGAAGATAGTGCAAAAACTATACGAACAAAAAGTAGTTACTTACCCCAGGGTTGATACGACTTTTTTGCCTGATGATGTATATCCTCAAGTGCCTGGCATTTTAAAACAATTGACAAATTATGCTACTTTTATCCAGCCCCTGTTGGGGAATAAAATCAGAAAATCCAAAAAGGTATTTAATAATAATAAGGTCACCGATCACCACGCCATCATTCCAACTGGAGTTGAAAAAAACCTATTTGGGGACGAGCAAAAAGTTTATGACATTATTACCCGTAGATTCATCATGGTATTCTATCCTGATTGCATTGTATCCAATACGGTGGTTTTAGGAGAAGTACAAAAAGTAATATTTAAAGCTACTGGCAAAGAAATATTGGAAGAGGCTTGGAGAGTCGTCTTACCGAAAGGACCGACTATCAAAAAGAAAAATGAAACCCCGCCTCTACCAAGTTTTACGAAAGGAGAATCTGGCCCTCACGAACCTAAATTCATGGAAAAACAAACTTCTCCACCTAAGTATTATACAGAAGCTAGCCTCTTGCGAGGAATGGAAACGGCAGGCAAAAAAGTGGATGATGAAGAACTTCGTGAATTAATGAAAGAAAATGGTATCGGCCGACCCTCTACTCGTGCCAATATCATCGAAACGCTTTTTAGACGCAAGTACGCTAAACGGGTGCGTAAACAAATACAAGCTACTGAAACAGGCATCCAACTCATCGACACCATCCAAAATCAATTGCTCAAGTCTGCTGAGCTCACAGGGCAATGGGAACGCAAACTAAAACAAATTGAAGCGGGCGAATACAGCGCTGGAAAATTTATCAAAGAGATGAAAAATATGGTGGACAATCTCGTTGTCGAAGTCCGAATGGAAAAAGCCATTCACAAAATCGCAGCGCCAACAACTACCGCACAATCAAGAAAAACAGTTGCAAAAAAAAGAGGCTCCTCTAAGAAAGCTACTAAATATTTGGTTTGTCCAAAATGTAAAAAAGGAAACTTACTTAAAGGAAAAAATGCTTTTGGCTGTAGTGAATGGAAAGCAGGATGCACGCTCCGCATTCCTTTTACTTTTTTAGAAAAGAAAATTTCTGATAATCAAATTAAACGGCTAGTGACCAAAGGTTCCACCGTCACACTAAAGGGATTTAAAAAAGCTGGGCAAAAATTAAATGGGCAAGTTATTTTCAATGATGCTTTCCAACTACAATTAACACCTGCTAGCAGCTCGAAAAGACCCCCAAAAAAGGAAACTCCTATCCCTTGCCCAAAGTGCCAAACTGGTTTCATCTTAAAAGGCAAAACAGCCTATGGTTGTAGTCGATGGAAGGAAGGCTGTAGTTTTAGATTTAATTTCAAAGATATTTTTGCGCAAGCGAATGGACGCAAGTTGACCAAAGAACTAGTCATGCGTATTATCGC
>CAYRVZ010000209.1:0-5667 GCA_964427815.1 uncultured Saprospiraceae bacterium
GGTTACGGTTGATTTTAGGTTAAAAGGATTACCGACTGCTAACACCCATTCTCCTACATGTACGGAGTCAGAATTACCTAGAATAATATGGGGTAGATTAACCGCTTTTATTTTTAATAAGGCAATATCTGAACTATGGTCTATGCCCACAATTTTGGCTTTGTATTCTCTTTCATCATCTAATGCAACTTCTATTTCTGCACTATTGTCCACGACATGGAGATTGGTTACGATGAAGCCATCCGGTGAGATGATGACGCCCGATCCACTTCCTCGACCCCAAATAGTAGCGCCCACACCTTGCATCGCTTTTATATTGACGACAGCAGGAGTGACTAGTTTAGCGGCTTCGATAAAATTAGTAGGAGAGGAGGAAAGGAATTTGCGTTGTAGCTTGCCCGAAAATATAGCATCATCATAAGACGCAAATTTTACCGGAAGGTAGGTTTCGCGTTGAAGGTTTTTCTTTTCAATGACAAATGCATAGAGCAAGACTGCAAAAATAGCACTTGCCAAGGAAGTTGTTAATACAATCAATAGGTTTCGGGTGGTCATACTCGTTTGGGTTAGCTAATATAAGACGTAAATATACTGATTTTGTTGTGCTTTTACTGCTTTATAGATTAGAACTTTTTGGAATGTAGCCCGTAAGAGACTGCTAATGCAAAGCAAATCATAAATATAAATCTTTTTGAGATGAAAAAAATACTTCTTTTTTCTTTAGTTTTTTTGGCTTCTTTCGGGGCTCAGGCGCAATGTGGCGCTACAGACGTAGGAGGTAATGTCTTTATAGATATTCCCGTCAATGGTTCAGTACTAAATACTTATGGGGTGAAAGATGCTAATGAGCAAGGTCGCCAAGGCATCACCGTCACTGTAATTGATAATAACCAAGCTACTCAAACAACGGTCACGGATGTGAATGGGGACTGGTCAGTGTCTAGCCCGGTGTTTCCCGTAAGAGTTGAATTTTCTTGGGCAGAATCATGGCTCAAAGAAAGTCCTTTTGGTAATGGATTGAACGCTTCTGTTCGGGCGGTTTCTTCAAGTGACTGTGCTGTTAATCTAGCAGTTTCTGATGTCAATAACTATTCTCATACGGCAGCTCCTGACTATGTTTCTAATATCAGGATTTCTGGTTCTTCTATTGGTAATACCCTCTCTAGCTTGGAAACAGTGCATTACAACGATACTGGACTAAATAGTAATTTTCAAACATATGATGGGACGCAAGGAATTGGACCCAATCCCACGACAGATGCTACTGTAGCGGAAATAGGATCTGTATGGGGTAAAGCCTATCAGCCTTCAAAAGAAAGAATGTTTTTGACTAGTGTCTTATGGAGGCACGTCGGTTTTGCGGCTGGAAAAGGCCCTGGAGATATTTTTTTAGTGGACTATAGTGGCGCATCTGGAAGTGTGAGTGGTTCTGTAAACCTACAAGGAGTCGTGCCACAAAATGGAGGAGCTGCATTGGATTTTGGAACCGTTTGTCGGGGTGGCGGTTGTGAAAATGATCCAGGTCAAACAGGTATCTTGGCCGATTATACTTTGCCAGATGATCCTTTGTCTCCAAGTGTAGATCTGGATGCTTTCGCTAAAGCAGGTAGGATGAGTTATGGCGGAATCAGTTTTGATGCTGGTACGGATAAGATTTGGACTGTCAACCTTTTCCAAAAGGGAATTATTGAGATTGACGCAAGTGGGGATATGAATAGTCTAGCGGGAACAGCAAAACAATACCTAATAGAGTCATTGCCTAATGTTCCATCTTGTGTAGGCGGTAACCTTATGCCTTGGGCGTTGAAAGTACATGAAGGAAAAGGATATTTGGGTTGTTTGTGTGACGGACTAAATTCACAACTTACATCGGATATGGACGCCTACGTTTTATCTTTTGACTTAGCCAATCCCGCAGCTGGCTTTACTTCTGTTATTTCTATTCCATTGGATTACAATAAAAATGGATTAGATTGGAATGCTTGGTCGGATGTGGACGTATCGACGGGTTCAAACTGGACAAGGTATCTACAACCTATTTTATCAGATATCGAATTTGACGAACTAAATAATATGTATTTGTCTTTTATAGACAGATGGGGTATTCAAGCGGGCTATAGACAACATTCTCCTGTTTCGGGTAATACAACGACCACTGAAAAGGCTCAATCAGCAGGTGAGTTATTTAAGGTTTGTTTCAATTCAGGGACTTATGAATTGGAAGGGACAGGGGCTTGCCCAATTAATTATCCAACCAATGGTGAGTTTTTTAATGACAAAGCAGGTGATAATTTTTCTGATGGAGCTGGAGGTGCATTGGCTATGTTGCAAGGTTCAAATCAACTGCTCGTACAGTTGGTTGATCCACACCCAGAAGGTATGGTAGGTCAGACCTATTGGTCTACTCAAGGAGTGACTACTTTGAGTACTATCAATGGTAGCATTGAGAATTGGTATTCAAATATTTATTCTTCAACCCCTTCTTACAATGGTAAAGGGGTAGGTATGGGAGATGTAGAACTATTGACTGAGCCAGCTCCAATAGAAGTAGGTAATTTAGTCTGGAATGATGCCAATGGAAATGGGATACAAGATCCATCTGAAGCAGGTGTCTCAGGAGTGATTATTCAACTTTTGGATAATAATGATGTGGTGATGGGGTCTGCAACAACGGATGCGAATGGACATTATATATTCTCTAGTGGATTAGGCACAAATACGGCAAGTCGTATTTTTAGTATTACGAATTTAATACATCAATCGAATTACAAATTAGTCATTCTGAATGCAGTTGGAGGGAGTCAGCAGGCTGTCTTGTCGGGTTTACAGCTTTCGCAAAATGATTCTGGGCAAGGTGCTAACTCAGACTTAAATGACTCTGATGCGACCCTTACGGGAAATAATGCAGAAATAGGCGTTACGCCAAGTGGTATCCCTAGTGTCGGTACGAATAATCATAGTTTTGATTTTGGCTTTACCCTACTCCCACAAATTGATTGGGGTGATTTGCCGGATATTTCAGCGGGAACTGGAGTGGGCGACTACCAAACTTTAAGTGCAAATAATGGTCCTAGTCACACACTAGGTAGTAATATTTGGCTAGGAGCAGCCGTAACAGGAGAAGCTGATGGTTTGCAAGACTCAGGAGCAAATGGAGACGCGGATGACGGTATTACAGGTTCTAATAATTTGCATGCATATCCTGGCACCATTTTAAATTTTCCAATCTCAACTAATAATACTACTGGCTCGACAGGTCACATGGAAGGTTGGATTGATTGGAATGGAAATGGCAGTTTTGAACCTTCGGAAAAGGCCGTAGATTATTCGGATGCGGTCATCTTTCCTAGCTACTTGTCTATCTTGGTGCCAAGTGATGCGGTCACGGATCAACCGATTGGTTTTAGGTTGAGAATTAGTACGACGAATAATATGACCCCTTTAGGTGCGATGAGTGATGGAGAAGTGGAGGACTATATGATTGTAGTGACTTGCCCAACTTCTGTTTGTTTGCCGATTACAACTAATAAACACTAATTAATAATACTAATCGCAAAAAGCCCATCTTGAATTTTTAAGATGGGCTTTTTTAGTTGGGTCGATATCAGTACGACGGTAGATACGGTTTTTAAAAATTAACCAGTTCAATATCAAAAATAAGTACGGCATTTTCAGGAATACTATTTCCACTGCCTCGCTTACCATAAGCTAGTCCAGACGGGATGAAAAATTTGGTCTTTTCGCCTTTGAGCATTAATGGAATACCCAGCTGCCAGCCTTTGATTACCTGGGTGATATTAAATTTAAAAGGAGGTTTTCCATAAGAACTGTCAAACTCAGACCCATCTTCTAACAAAGTCCCCTTGTAGTGAACTTTGATGACAGATGCATCTGTGGGATGTGCAGTACCCGTTCCAGCTTTTTCCACAATGTAGTAAAGCCCTTCAGGGCCAGATTGTAGCGTAAGATTTTTTTCACTTGCGTAGTTTTTGATGATGTCATCATCGATTTGGGCTTGTTCCTCCGCAGATATTTCTTTGTCTTTGCAACCAACACTAATAGAGAAAAAAAGTACGCTTAAAAGAAATAGATAATTGTATTTCATATTTTATTTTTGGCAAATATACAAAATTTTCTTTACTGTTGTGTAATCAAGACCTCCACAATACCAGCTAATACCTCATTCAATTTGTCGATGGCTAGGGGGATATCCCAATTGGATTTATCTCTTGGTTCTACATAGTTTGAAATGGCTCGAATTTCCAAAAAGGGTACATTCATCATTCGACAGACATAGAAAAAAGCCCCACCTTCCATGCTTTCTATATCTGGATTGAATTGTTGAGCGATTTTTGCAATGGTCGATTCATTGCCATGACTAGTATTGGACGAGATACTGTGTACTTTTTTCATAAAACCCGCTTGGGCTGCGTCAGGGTTCATTATTTTCCCATCCGTAAAAGGAAATTCATTGGGATCAATGAAGCCTAGTTCAAAAGCAGAAATTAATTGCCCTTCCTTGTCTTCACTTCCCAAGTCTGAAAAAGACTCTGAAATCACAAAAACAGTTTCCCCGATTTTTAGCTCTTTTTTAAAAGACCCTGCAATCCCTGCTTGAATGATCAAGTCAAATTCATTATGATTCAAGACATAAGTAAGATGAAAAGTGGTCGCCACTAAGCCAACCCCTGTCACTAGCGTGTCAATTTGATGATCTTCGGATGATTCAGAGAGGTGTTCCTCTTTCCATTTTAAAAACGGAAGTATTTCTTCGTTGGTCGCGGCAATGATTAAGATTCTCATATATTGGGGGCAAACTTTTTATCTTTTTCAAATGGCAAAGTTAAGTCTAATTTAGACAATGCCTCTGCAATCGTTTTTGAGACGACATAGTCCCTATACCATCTTTTATCGACGGGAACAATCGTCCAAAGGATATCAGAATTATGTAAAATATATTCATAAGCCTCCATGTATTTTGCCCAATGTTGGCGCTCTTTCCAGTCGTTGTCATTGTGTTTCCATCGTTTGGTGGGTACGGTGATTCGTTCCGTTAATTGGATTTTTTGGCACGATTTAGAAAGGTGCAAATAGAATTTTAAAATAATAGTATTAGCATCTTCTTGGAGGTTTTGTTCAAAAGCATTGATGGCTTTCATTCGCTTGTCTCGCTTTTTATCACTTATCCATCCATGAACCCATTGAATTAAAATATCTTCATACTGTGAGCGATTGAAGATGACAATCTCACCTTTACGGGGTACGACCTTATGTACACGCCATAGAAAATCATGGTCAAACTCTAGCTCCGTTGGTTTTTTAAAGGACTCGACGCGTATGCCATTATGTGTGCAATACCTAAATACTTTTTTGACGGCGCCATCTTTTCCACTGGCATCCATTCCCTGAAAGATAATGAGTACATTGTATTTTTTTTGCGCAAGCAGCCGATACTGAAAGGCTTCAATTTCTTTGGCATATTGCTTTGTCGCTGCAACTGCCTTTTTTTTTGTCATGCTCAACGGAGGGGTAGTGGCTATGTCTTTTATTTGCATCTTTATTTTTATTTGCCCGAAAGGTACGAAATTCTATTATTTATTTAATAGGCGTAGGGGCATAAAAAAAGCTCGTGACTTTTCACGAGCTGAAATGAATTTTTCAATTCTT
>CAYRVZ010000210.1:0-5637 GCA_964427815.1 uncultured Saprospiraceae bacterium
ATACCGATTTGAAGGAAAATTGTACCCTTGTCAAACTAGCTTGACGATGCGTTTTATCGGTGGAAAATGGAAATCGGTCATCCTCATACATCTAGTCAATCAGACTAAAAGATATCACGAGTTAAGGAAAAATATACCGACTATAACAGAAAGAACATTAAGTATTCAGCTCAAACAACTTGAAAAAGATGGATTGATCAATCGAAAAGTTTATAGTCGTAAACCGCCTTTAAAAGTCGAATATAGCCTTACCAGCTATGGAGAAACCCTTATTCCATTATTGGAAGCAATATCTGCTTGGGCAAAGCAGACGGCAAGCTTGAACAAAAAAATTAAACCCATAGCGTCCTAGTTTTCACTTTCAATCTACAAAGTCAATATTTCGACGTAGCCCATTATATTTTGTCCGCTTTACAGGGGTGGCAAAAAACAACTCATCAAATCTCTCCTCCGTCATCTCCGACCAATCTTTTCTGGAAAGAGATAATAAATCAGGATGGGGTTTAAAGTCGGGTTCTTGATTCGCTTTCGCAAAACGATTCCACGGGCAAACCTCTTGACAAATATCACATCCAAAAACCCAATCCTCTAATTTTCCTTTGAACGATTCAGGGATGGGCGCTTTTGATTCGATGGTCAGATAAGAAATACATTTTGAACCGTCCACTAAATAGCCTTTCGGTGAAATGGCTTGTGTCGGGCATGCATCTATACATCTGGTGCATGTGCCACAATGATCGGCGATGGGCGAATCTGCCGGCAAGTCTAAATCGGAGATTATTTCTGCAAGAAAAAACCAAGAACCCTTTTTGGGATGAATGAGCAATGTGTGTTTTCCTTGCCAACCCAATCCACTTTTAGCAGCCCATTGCCGCTCTAATACTGGAGCCGAATCAGTAAACATTCGTCCAATAACTTCTCCTTGAATTTTTTCAACTTCTTGAAAAAGTATTTTTAATTTTTTTTTGAGCACTTTGTGATAGTCCCGCCCGAAAGCATAGGACGCAACCTTCAGGCTTCCGGCTTTTCTGTCGACATCAGCTTGATGATAATTAAAAGAAAATGAAATAACTGTTTTTGCCCCTGGCACTAGTTCCGCTGGATTGACTCTTTTTTCAAAATGATTTTCCATGTAGGACATAGTACCTTGGTTTCCTAAACCTAACCATTGGCGTAGGCGATCTGCCTCTTGGTCTAGACGTTCTACCCTTGCAACACCTACTCCATTAAACCCTAGCTCGATGGCACGGTGTTGAATAAAAGATTTTAGCTCGGCGGGCGTCATTACGAAAGGACTTGCAACTTAGCAAAACGAAGCATCAATCGGCGTTCGGGCTTATCCATACTATTAAAATAAATAGTGGCGACCTTCTTGTCATTCGTGCCATCTATTTGCAGCACTTTGCCCTTTCCAAAATATTCGTGCATGACCGTAACACCCTTTTGAATGTCTTCAACCGAAGAAGCTTTAAAATTAAGAATGGTACGTTTAGGCAATTTTTTCTTAGGCAAAAAAGGTTTGAATGAACCTTGAACGGTAGCCGTTCTAGAAAGCGCACTTTCGACAATATTGGTTTCCAAAATATCCTTAGACATTTCTGAAAGGAAACGGCTAGGCGTGCCATAAGTAGTCTTTCCAAATTTATACCGACTCTCAGCGTACGTTAGGGTCAAGAATTCTTCTGCACGAGTGACTGCTACATAAAATAAACGGCGCTCCTCGTCCATCGCTTCTTTGCTCTCAAGTGCCATGAATGAAGGAAAAAGTTTTTCTTCAAGACCTGTCACGAAAATGGATTTAAATTCTAAGCCTTTCGCCGCATGGACGGACATTAAGGTAACCACATCCGTAGATTGATTCTCTTTATCTGCGTCAGTCATCAAAGAGATGTTTTGCAACCAACCGGTCAACGTTTTTTGTTCTTCATCTTCTTGGACAGCAACGATTGAATCTGGGTCTTCGTAGATTTTTATCCCATCCAACAATGAGTTTACATTATCTACTCGACTTATTCCTTCTGGTGTAGGGTCTTGAACTAAAGGAGCTCTCAATCCGCTTGCGCCAAAAATAAACTTTGCTAAATCAGAAGGGGACACGGTATCTAATTTTTTTTGAAAACCTTTAATCAATACTTTGAATTTTAATAATGCCACTTTCGCCCTTGCGGGTAAAGCCGCATTGTCAATTGTTGCCCAAAGCGATTTTTCTGCCTCGTCTGCTTGCTTCGCCAGCTTGTCTAGCGTTGATTTTCCAATACCTCTTTTAGGATTATTAACGGCTCTTCTGAAAGCTTCCCCATCATTTGGATTGACCGTTAGTTTTAGATAAGCAACGAGATCCTTGACCTCTCTACGTTGATAGAAAGATAAACCGCCATAGATTCGATAGGCAATACCATACTTTCTAAAATATTCTTCAAAGACACGGGACTGTGCGTTGGTTCTATAAAGGATAGCAATTTCACTATTTTTTAAATGGTTTCTATTTTTCAATTCTAAGATGGAATCGACGACCCTTTTGGCTTCTTCGGCATCTGAACTTGTTTTGATTATTCGGACTTTGTTACCTTCTTTTTTATCAGTCCAAATATCTTTTTTTATTTGACGGCTATTATTACTAATAATTTCATTGGCAGCTTGAACGATGTAATTTGTAGATCTATAATTCTGTTCCAACTTAAAAGTCTTGGCACCTTTAAAATCTTTCTCAAATCCAAAAATATTATCAATCGTTGCGCCCCGAAAAGCATAAATACTTTGCGCATCATCTCCTACTACGCAAATATTATTCGGGCTACCTTCGTACCGTACTAATTGTTTGAGGATGGCATATTGCAAGAAATTGGTATCTTGAAACTCATCGACCATCACATACTTAAATTTCTCTTGATATTTTTTCAGGATGTCAGGCTGCTGGCGAAAAAGCCAATATAAAAAATATAACAAGTCATCAAAATCCATCGCACCGGAGCGAAGATTTCTGGCCATGTATCTTTTATAAATTTGGTAAAAATAGGGGCGTCTTGCTGCTCTATCTTCGTCCATCAAGTCAGCGTGTCGTTCGTATTTACTGGGTGCAATTAGATTGGTCTTTGCACTGGATATTCTTGCAGCAATCGCATTGGCGCTATAGATTTTGGGATCTAGAGACATTTCAGAAACAATCGCCCGAATGACATTTTTGGAATCCTGAGAATCATAAATCACAAAGTCTTTTGGATAGCCTAACTTCTCGGCATGATATCTTAATAATCGAGCAAAAATAGAGTGAAAAGTCCCAGCCCAAACATTTTTCACTTTGTCACCGACTACATTCTGTATCCGTTCTTTCATTTCTCTCGCTGCCTTATTGGTAAAAGTAAGGGACAGAATATTCCAAGGGGCAATACCGATTTCAAGTAAATGGGCAATGCGATACGTCAATACCCGCGTCTTGCCAGAGCCAGGGCCCGCTATGACCATTACAGGCCCTTCTGTTGTCGTAACAGCTCCTCTCTGCACATCATTTAATTCGTCTAAATAGCTCATTTGTATTGTTGAAATTTTCTAAACTAAACGTATCCTCTATTGTATTTTTGCCATACCCCTTTGACCATCCTAAATGGAAAGACAAACAACGCAACCAAACTGCCCACCGAAAAGAAAATCATTTCGGATTTGAAAAAATTAGCAATACCCTTTAGTTCATCATAATCCCCTTTGGCAACGTACTGGATAAGCGTGCCATCATCCCAGTTCGTTTTAAAAGAACGATGTGCGCCCAGAATGTATAAGAAAAGTGGAATAGCCGCAAAAATGGCTACAATCATTAAATTTCTAGAAAGAGAAATCAGCGATAAAGGCAACAAAAATATCCAGCGGGTCAAGGTAATAAATACCACTATAAAAACCATGTTTTCAAACAAAAAGGGATAGGTTGGAAAAGCGGTTGAAACTCGTAGGTAAACCATTCCACAAACAATGGCTGTTGCAAGCCACCAGACTAGCTCATAGGTTAGTAGATTAGAGGCGTGTTTTTTCATAGGTTTGTGCTTAGTCTGCAAAGGTAGTGAATAAATGTTCAACCTACCCCTTCCAAAGGGACTGATAATTTTACTTTCATTTTTTATACCTTTACCAAAAAATATCTTTGAATTTTACAAAAAAAAATATTTGGATCACGGGGGCTTCCTCTGGTATTGGAGCGGCGTTGGCTCTGGAAGCTGCGAGGCAAGGGGCTAATGTAATCTTGTCTGCACGGAACGAAGCTAAGTTAATTGAAGTCCAATCCGCCTGTAAAAAACTAGGGGTCAGAGCGATGGTCTTGCCCTTAGATTTGGCGCAAGTCGATCATTTTCCGAAACTAGTGGAACAGGTCACGAATCAATTTCAACGGATAGACATACTTATCAATAATGGCGGAATCAGTCAGCGATCCCTTGCCAAAGAAACGCCGATTGAGGTGGATAGAAAAATCATGGAGATTAATTTTTTTGGAAATATTGCTTTGACGAAGGCAGTCCTTCCTTTTATGCTTGCGCAAAAATCGGGGCACATTGTAACCATCAGCTCTATTGTCGGAAAATTTGGTTTTCCGCTACGCTCTACCTATGCTGCGTCCAAACACGCCTTGCATGGTTTTTACGAAACCCTTCGGGCCGAAATCAAACCCGATAACATCCAAGTTAGTATTGTCATTCCCGGAAGGATCAACACCCAAGTATCTGTCAATGCCATCCGTAAAGATGGCAAGGCACATAATCAAATGGATAAAGGGCAGTCGGGTGGGCTCTCTGCAGAAGTCTGTGCCCAAAAAATATTAAAAGGAATTGCACGAGGCAAAAAAGAAATCCTTGTAGGACGAAAAGAATTATTATTAGTACACATTCGACGATTTGCCCCTTGGTTATATTATCGGATTGTAAACAAAATAAAACCAACCTAATGGCAGTAGTAATCAGTGGGATTCAACAAATGGGTATCGGCATCCCAGATGTCTATGAAGCGTGGGGATGGTATCGTAAAAATTTTGGTTTTGATTTGCCCATGTTTGATGAGGCGGCGGAAGCCAGTTTGATGCTACCTTATACTGATGGAAAACCTCAAAAGCGTCATGCTATTTTGGCTCTAAACTTAAAAGGTGGTGGCGGTTTTGAAATATGGCAATATACAAGTCGAACGCCACAACCTGCTGACTTTGAACTACAATTAGGCGACTTAGGTATCTTTATTACCAAAATAAAAACAACTCATGTCGCAAAAGCCTACCAGTTACTCAAGCAAAATAATACCAATCTACTTTCTGATATTGTCACGATGCCAGATGGGGCAAGCCACTTTTTTGTGCAAGATCCTTACGGAAATATTTTTCAAATTGTAAAAGCTGAATCTTGGTTTAACCCCAAGATAGGGAGCGTCATGGGCGGATGTTTTGGTGCCGTAATTGGTGTAACCGATATTGAAAAAGCAAAACAATTCTATAAAACCATCTTGGGGTACGACACCGTTATTTACCAAGAGACAGGTATTTTTGAAGATTTTAAAAACTTGCCAGGAGGTGACCACACTATAGAAAGAGTACTGCTGAGTCACAGCCAACCTAGACAAGGGGCGTTCAGTCAGTTACTAGGAGCAAGTACTATTGAATTAATCAAAGTA
>CAYRVZ010000211.1:0-1964 GCA_964427815.1 uncultured Saprospiraceae bacterium
AATAATAGGAATCCTAAAATGTTTACTAATAGCCCCCATACGCCAAGTGCCAATTGATAAGGGTAGGAGAAGCCATCTGCTGGAAATCCAAATGGTTCTGATAATACATGCGCTAGCCAAAATGCAGGCAAAAATAAGACAGATTGCCCTACGGCATATTTGGTGATTTTTGTCCCTTTAGGCGTAGGAAAAGCCTCAAAGCCAGTATTATATTCTTTTGCCTTTTGCTCGGTTTTTTTTATGTCATCAAGATCATGATAGATAAAGGCAGAAGGAAGATAAACATAGTAACCAGCAGCGTCCCAAGAAATAATACCTTCTGTTCCAGCTTTTTCCCATTTTGGATAGAAGAAAAATCCAATCAAAAGAATACCTCCGATGATGAGCCAAAGCGTATATAGGGAGTTTTGGGAATTAGACATTGCGCTAGGCGGTTACATTTTGATTTAGTATCGTTTATGCAAATGTATGAAAAAAAGTGAAGACAAAACTGTTACCTAATACGAATTGGATTGGCCATCATTATATGCGATTGGGGATTGCATGCAGCGAATACGTATTTAGGAAGTCCTTTCATGTAAAAGATTGACCTTTCGGACAATTTGTGCATATAATAATCGGGCGAAGATGTTATACACTCGTCATTATCTAATTTTTTACAACTGCCGCTATTTCAGACGGCAAGTAGCTGATTTTTAGTCAGTTGCATGTAATTGGGTTCTCCACATAAAACAAAAGTTTTAAACAATTTGGTTTTAAATTAGGAAATTAAAACAAAATGTTTTAAGTTTGCATTGTCATAAAGATTGGAAGGGCAGTGACCTTGAATCGTCCTCCAAGCATATTTGTGCAAACAAAGAGATGCATCAAACCGAATTTCAGTAACCATTAATTAACACACTATCATGAATGTTCAATCAATTTTTCAATGGAGAAAGGCGCTTAGGAACGGCTTCGAGAGGCATTGGTTGGTCTTACTTTTATTTTCGATTTATTTGACATCCAATAGCCATCCTCAGGTTTTACAATCTGGGTTTGTCGGGTCACCGATTTTTGAAGAAGCCGAAAATACGTCGATTTCTTATTGGGGTAATGTTACGGATGTGGCGTCTGGTTTTAATCTGACCAACCCTAAAAAGAATAATCGGTATCCGAATATTGCTTTCTTGATCAATAAAACCCTCATTCGGAAGAAAGGGGTAACGCCCGGCATGAAAGAAGTGAACAACCGGATTTGTTCAAATTATGTCCGAAAATACGCAAAAGTTGCCCGATCAGAAATGCAAAAATATGGCATCCCGGCAAGTATAACGCTTGCGCAAGGTTTGTTAGAAAGTGATGCGGGGGGCAGTCGTCTGAGTCGAAAAAACAACAACCATTTTGGGATGAAATGTTTTTCACGAAAGTGCAGTAAAGAGCATTGCTCTAACTTCACAGATGATAGCCACAAAGATTTTTTCCGAATATATAAGAATGTCTGGCAGTCCTATCGGGCTCATAGCAAGCTCTTACAAAAAAAGCGATATGCATCCCTTAAGTCCTATGGTAAAGACTATCGAAAATGGGCACACGGCTTGCGCAAAGCGGGCTACGCAACCGATAAAAGATATGCCTATAAATTAATCGATATTATTGAAGCACTACATTTGTATGAGTTCGATAGATAGATTTTTAGCATACAGGATACTTGCGTAAGTGAAGAATAAAGTTCCTACGCTTTTCTGCCCGTCAGGGCCACTACCCACAATTGATTTTGCTGGGTAGTTTTTTATCTAGAAGCAGCATTTTTAATCCAATTGTCCAACGAATTGATCAGTCTGGTAAGCGTTTTAGACGTAATAATTTCTTTAAAATTTATCAAGCCAAATGAATTAACTAGCCTTGGCTTTTTGTAAAAAAAATAACCTGACTCAAGCTTTGGTGACAACTATTAGTTAGCATACGTAAAGATGGTTGATGGTATC
>CAYRVZ010000211.1:2064-5498 GCA_964427815.1 uncultured Saprospiraceae bacterium
AATCAAAATGTAAAGCAGTGGCACATGACACTGCATTGGTTAAACGCTAAAAAATAATCCCTTCAGACAAAAACTGTTGTACATAATCTGCTACACCCGTTTCTAATGTAGTGAAGGACTTGTCATAACCAGCCTCACGAATTTTTTTCATTTTTGCTTCCGTAAAATATTGATAGGTATCTCGAATATCTTTGGGCGTATCAATAAAAGAGATAACAGGTTCTAATCGCATGGCCAAAAAAGTAGCTTTTACGAGGTCATTAAAAGTTCTTGCTTGACCAGTACCGATATTATACAGCCCACTCTTTGGTTTTTCATGGAATAAAAACTCAATCATCTGTGCGACATCTCGTACATAGACAAAATCTCGGGCTTGTTCGCCATCCTTAAACTTTGGGTTGTGTGAACGAAAGAGCTTCATTCCTCCAGTCGCTCGAATTTGATTGACAGTATGAAAAACAACTGAAGCCATACGACCTTTGTGGTATTCATTTGGACCATATACGTTGAAAAATTTCAACCCTGCCCAAAACGGAGGTGCTTCTTTTTGGGCAAGTACCCATTTGTCAAAGTCTTGTTTAGAGTCCCCATAGGGATTTAATGGTTTTAAGAAGGGGACGATGCGATGACTATCTTTGTATCCAAATTCGCCTAAACCATAAGTAGCTGCACTAGAGGCATAAATTAAAGGAACTTCCGCCAACGTGCAAAACGCCCATATCTTTTTGGAATAGGACAGGTTTAATTGCTCAAAAATCGATCGGTCTTTTTCCGCTGTGTCCGTTCTGGCACCCAGATGAATGATAGCCGAGACTTTAGCCCCATTCATTTTTAGCCAATGAAAAAGTTCCATTCGTTCGATGAGGCGATTGTATTTTTTATGCGTAAGATTTTTTAATTTATCCGCCCTTGTAAATTCATCAACAATGATAATGTCCTCATAGCCTAACCGATTAAAATGTTGAACCAGATAACTCCCTATAAATCCTGCTGCTCCCGTAATTACAATCATCTATTAATATTACTTGATTATTTTTAAACTCATATCCATCGACTTCGCACTATGTGTAAGTGCCCCGACCGAAATGTAATCAACACCTGTCTTAGCAATTTTTCGTAAGGTCTTCATCGTGACGCCTCCTGAAGCTTCCACTTCATATTTTCCGTTGATTACTTTAACCGCTTTTCGCAATTGGGCAAGCGTAAAATTATCCAGCATGATGCGATTAATTTTCCCCGTTTTTAATACTTTTTCTAGTTCTTTTAAGTCCCGAACTTCAACGGTTGATTTTAGACGTAGTTTGTTTTTTTTATTGTATTTGTTGATCTGCTTGATGGCCGCCTCTACGCTTCCACAAGCATCAATATGGTTATCTTTAATCATGAACCGGTCATAAAGCCCCGTTCGATAATTGGTACAACCACCTATCTTGACTGCCCATTTTTCGAGAAAACGAATTAAGGGAGTCGTCTTACGAGTATCTAATACTTTTACGGGTAAATCGGCAACAGCCTCCGCATATTTTTTACTTTGGGTGGCAATACCACTCATGCGTTGCATGGCATTGAGCAACAGTCTTTCTCCTTTTAAGAGGGCTTGACTATTGCAGGTAACCATAAAAACAATGTCCCCATGTTTGACCGGTGTACCGTCTTTAATGAGGACTTTTATTTTGGAATTGGGATCTACTTTTTTGAGGATAGCTTTTGCCAGTTTTACCCCAGCAATGATGCCATCTTCTTTTACGAGTAATTTGGCTTTAGATTGACTTTTGGGATCTATACAAGCCAATGAAGTATGATCGCCATCTTGCACATCTTCATACAATCCAGCTATAATAAAATCATCAATTTGTTGCTTGAGTTTCTTCATGGAATGAAAATAAAAACAGTTCAGAAAGCATAGCTTTCTGAACTGTTTTATGAATTAAAATAATACCCCTATTTTTAAAGTTAAACCATTTAAAGCAGCTTTTGAATCATCCGCATCTGTTTTCTTGGTTAAGTCTAAGAAATAGCTTTGATACGATATGCCACCCACAAGCTTGGTAGAAGAACTAATGTTATATTCTACACCGGCTCCAAAACCCCAAGACATAGATAAATCTCGCATCTCTTTGCTAATGTCTTCATCGGTTAGGTTTACATTTGCTGCTTCTACATCGCCAGTACTTTTGGTAATAATGCCCACAGTAAATATGGGTAATTCCGCATAGTATCGCAAAAAACCAAATTCATTGGTTCGCATTTTTAAGCCAAAAGGTATTTCAATGAGTTTAAAACTATGCTTTAAATTCGCTCCTGCCGCCATGACAGAATCTGTGACTGTTGGCCAATACTTCCCTTCTTCATTGTATTTTAAGGTGCCTCCATGATTGAAGGCAAAGTTAACCCCAGCAAAAAAGGAATAGGATTCTGAAATATCGTATTCTCCTAAAAGACCTAGTTTAAACCCTAAATTAGCTCCATTTCCATTAATATTTTTATCACTTGTGGACATCCAAGTTAATGCAGGACTAGCCTGAATCCCAAATCTAAACGCATTTTGAGCTTGCGCAAAATAATGGGCCGTTAGAAATAGCAAAAGTACCAAAGTCGTTTTTTTCATCTTTATTTATTTTTGTTAACAAAGCAATGCCAAAGATAGTATTTTTATCTGATTTGTACCTGGCTGAAGTTGTGGATGATAGGTGCCATCCGGTCCAATTCAATCTTTACTTAGAATCGGAAGATATTCGGCCATCATTAACAAATTCCATTAACTCTGGAAATTCAGAAAGGATTGATGGTGTAACCTTGTCAATGGCAATCCCATTATAAAAAGGGATTATTCTTTTTACGTTTATTTGATTTTCTTCTAGTTGTTCCGCCCATTGTTTTGCGGTATTAAACGTCAAAAATTCACGGTACAAGATATGTATTTGTTCGTCCTCTTCGGGCCATAGATTAAAAGAAAAATCGTATTTCGCTTTTAATAAAAACTTATCAAATTCTACATTTTCGGTTACCTCTATTTTATAGCGAAGACCTTGTGATATCCGAGGAACAAAGGCATATTTTTTGACGGCATTAATCGGTTGGATTGTATTCGTGACAGGCACAACAATGAGGGCTTCTACAAAAGTACCTGGCTCAAATGTTTCTTTTGGCGCAAGCAAACGTCGCGTGACATTGATAGGTTTCTCTAAGTTGCCATTCAAATAGGAAATCAATACATCAGATAAGGGATCTAGCCGTTCTTTAAGACCACTTGTATTATTGGTGGTCATATTGATATTTAAGATTAATTTACCACCCGCATACTGGTTGACGAGCTCAGATAATTTTTGTAATTCTGTAAACTGTTTTTCGGAAGGAATGACCGACCCTATTGGATACTTTTGAAAAAGTACTGAAATAGATTGAATGGTACTGGTGTCCATATTTCTTTCTTG
>CAYRVZ010000212.1:0-5479 GCA_964427815.1 uncultured Saprospiraceae bacterium
AGTGATAGCTTTGGACAAAAAGCTCCGTCACCTAACAAAAAATGACTAAAATACTTTCGAGTAAAGCAATTATTAGATTTCAGGATTGTGATCCTTTTAGACACTTGAATAATGCACGGTACGTGGATTATATGTTGAATGCTAGAGGAGCAGGTCTTTGAAGCGTATGGACTAAAGTTGTTTGAACGAGCGACAACGCACCAAGAAGGTTGGGTAGTGAGCACAAGCCAAATTGCTTTTTTTAGACCGGCTGTACCTTTTGAAGAAATCATCCTCGAAAGCCAAACTATCAAATTTATAGATGAAGTTGATTTTGAAGAGAGGCGTTTGGCTTTGAAATAGGTTTACGCCTTTGGTGATTTTAGCTTTAATTGGAATAATCAGTACCCATATTTATCGCCCCAACGTTTTTTTAATAATGTGCGAGTTTTTATTTCTGTTGGGTTTTGTCCAGGTTCATAAAACTTAGTATTACTAATTGTTTCGGGGAGAAATTCTAATGGGACAAAGTTATCCTTGTGTTGGTGAGCATATTGATAATTTTTACCATAATTCAGAGACTTCATTAGCTGGGTCGGAGCGTTGCGCAAGTGTAACGGAATGGGGGCTAGTCCGTGTTGTCGAACATGGGCAAGGGCGGCATCAATTGCTACATAAGCGGTATTGCTTTTGGAAGAATTTGCTAGGTAAATGGTGGTTTGCGATAGAATTATACGAGCTTCAGGCATGCCGATTTGATGACAAGATTGAAAGCAAGAATTAGCTAATAAAAGGGCATTCGGATTGGCTAAACCAATATCTTCGGACGCTAATATTATTAATCGTCTAGCGACAAATAGTACATCTTCTCCTCCGTGTAACATGGCAGCAAGATAGTATAATGCTGCATTTGGGTCGCTCCCTCTAATGGATTTTATGAACGCCGAAATGATGTCATAATGTTGCTCACCATTTTTATCGTACTGGGTGATGTTCTCACTGATTACTGTCTCTACAAGCTCGTTGGTAATAGTTAATTTTTCCTTCTCCGTAACGGTATTGGCGAGGATCTCAATTACATTGTAAAGTTTTCTAGCATCACCTCCCGAAATACGAAGCATGGCTTCATATTCTTTGACTTTTATATTCTTTGTTTTCAGATATTCATCTTGGATAATTGCTTTGTCAACAAGCCCTATCAATTCTTCTTTTTCTAAAGATTTGAGTACATAAACTTGCGCCCTAGATAGTAATGCGTTATTCACTTCAAAAGAAGGATTCTCAGTGGTTGCTCCGATGAGGGTTACCGTACCATCTTCGACAGCACCTAGTAATGCATCTTGTTGTGACTTACTAAAGCGATGGATTTCATCGATGAATAAAATGGCATTTGGATGGTCAAAAAATCTTTGACCTTTTATTTTTTTGATGGTTTCTCGGATGTCCTTTACCCCTGAGTTAATGGCAGAAAGTTTATAAAAAGGACGTTTGACGGTATTGGCAATAATAGAGGCTAGGGTCGTCTTACCGACACCAGGCGGACCCCATAAAATCATTGAGGGTATATTGTCTGATTCGATGGATTTACGCAATGCTGCGTTTGGCCCAGTAAGTGCGGTTTGTCCTACGTAATCATCGAGTTTGACGGGGCGCATTCGTTCTGCTAATGGTCTCATGTAGTTGAATTATAAAGCGAATGTAAGGCTAATTGAAAGGAGCACCAAATTTATTTGGCAGGAAAGTTAGACATCTAAGTAGAAAAACCCGAGTAATAGGAATAACCCAGGAAAGTGGAAAACTTTTGGAAAGTGCAACAAGCCTGACGCTGGTATAAAAACCACTTACCTGCAAAGTCCAACCATACGGCACTTGTCCAGTATTACAACTATCGCCGAGTCATACCCACCACTTTCCAAAAGTTAAAGACTTTTGGAAAGTTAGACATCTAAGTAGAAAAACCCGAGTAATAGGAATAACTGAAGAAAGTGGAAAACTTTTGGAAAGTGCAACAAGCTTGACGCTGGTATAAAACCACTAGTTATAGAGGCATCTAGTAAGAATTACGGCTAGTTAATAGATTGCATTTTTACGATATATCGGTCCTGAATGACACCAATATGATGTTCATTGTGACCTGCACATACCCATCCGAGTATTCGCGGAGAGATAGGTAAAAGGCTGGCCGATCCTTCAAAATCTAGGACAGCTGGATCCATTGTTTTAAAAAGAGCAATCGTTGCATTGCGGACATGAATAAATTCATCCTTAATGATTTCAAGGCTCAAGTTGTCACAATAATCTAAATCAGCAAATTGTTTTTCATCAAAACCAGGGAGCGATGTAATGTCTTTTCTAGAAATTCGTAAGGCTCGATAAGCAAAAACACGCTCTGAATCTGTGATGTGCTTCAAGACTTGCTTTACACTCCATTTACCTTTTGCATATTTAAACTTAGCTTGCTCTTCATCGAGTTTACCGATTAAGGCTAAAGTCTCATTTCCGGACTTCCGTAAAGACGAAATTAAATCCGCTCCAATTGCTTTGTGAATATACGCAGTAAAATACCGATTCTCATTTAAATAAGTGGGTCGATTGATCATGTTGAAGGGAATTAGTTTCTGAAAGAGTGCCAAAGATGTAATAATAGCGCTTTAGACTGTAATTACTTTTTTAAGAATTGAAAGCTGTTTAATATTTGCTCGCCAACTTCTAGATAATTATCGAATTGGTTTTGTTCACAAGTTAAAGTCAGAATATAGGATTTATTTTGTAAAACCCAGATATATTGTTCAAATTTCAAATCTCGATTATGCAATTTACCTTGATATACGAATTGATGATAAGCTTGCCCCTCTTTCTCTTTTCGCTCATTCAAGAATATTTGACTATTCTTAAAGTAAGTAGGTAAGGAGCGCACAGTACCCACAACAAATTCATCCAGAGAAACTATATTGTCACCAAAATCTTGTATAATTAGGTTTACATTTTCTTTGAACCTGTCAGTCGAGTCAGTTTGTGGGCTAAACAATATAAACTCTGTTGCCATTTGATGGCTGGTATCGATAGTCCATAATTGCGGATACTGGATTTGATAATTGGCTTGCTCATACGTTAGAAGGGCTGTGTTGGAAATGGGTGCTTGTCCGAATAAGGCAGCTTGTACAAAAATCAAGAGTATCAAGAGAAATTGCTTTGTCATAATTACTTTTATTTAAATAGGTACAAATATAAACCTTTTTAGTGGTACTTTTCAGACGCAAATGAACAATTAGTTGATTATCCTTCCAAAAACTTGAACTGTTCGATTCCTTTGTAATGAGTCAAGTCATACTGACAAGGCACGATAGAGATGTACCCTTCGGATAAAGCATAATTATCGGTATCCTCCTCCATATCACTATGGTCAAAGCTGCCCGTTAACCAAAAATACTGTTGACCTTTCGGGTCTTTCGCTTCCACATATTCTTCCACCCATCTGGCATCTGCTTGGCGACATACCTTATAACCTTTGATTTCATCGTAAGGAATTGCTGGAATATTGACATTCAAGAGATAGTTTCCTTGGAGTTTTTGCTTGTGCAAAATAAAGGAAAGTAAATCAACCAAATGTTTACTAGCGGAACTAAAATCAGCTTCAAAAGAATAATCTAAAAGTGAAAAACCAATTGATGGTATTCCTTCCAGATGCGCCTCCATGGCTGCAGACATTGTACCAGAATAAATGATATTAATAGAAGAATTAGACCCATGATTAATGCCTGAAAGGCAAAGGGCTATTTCTCTATCTTTTAACAAAACTGTCTTCGCTAGTTTTACACAGTCAACAGGGGTGCCGGAGCATTCGTAGGAAATAATTCCCTCAAAAACATCTACTTTACGAATACGAATGGGATCCGAAATAGTAATACCATGCCCTTTACCAGACTGTGGTTTGTCGGGCGCCACCACAAAAACTTCACCAAATTGCTTGGCAACATTGACCAATGCTTTAATTCCTGGAGCGATGATACCGTCATCATTGGTTACTAAAATCAGTGGTTTTGCCATTTTGTTTGGTTATTCGTTATCTCGATTGACACGCACAGGTCTGCCTTCAAACTCCGTATTACTAAAGGCACTTTTGATGCGATTAGATTCTTTCTCTGATACATCAAAGTAAGAATGCTTTTGCCGCAAGGTGATATTACTAATCGTGTTCTTATCAATCTTGGCGTTATTTGCGATATATGTAATAAGCTTCGTTTGGTTCAACTTATCCATTTTGCCTATATTGATAAAAAATCTTTTTGCACCTGGAGTAGACTGTCTTCTTTCTGATGAGCCAGAATCGGATTCTGTACGTTGAAGACTCGCACGTCTTTCTTTACGATTTGGCGTCACCTTACGTTCTTCTCTAGCTCGACTTGGACGTCGGTCAAATCGTTCTCTTCTGTCTCCACTATCCCTTTTGTCTCTTCTATCAAACCGTTCTCTTCTGTCTCTTTTTCGTCTATCTCCTCCGCTACGTCTATCCCGGCCACGGCCTCTATCTCCACGTCTTCCTCTGTCTCCTCTATCTGAATAATCGGATTCACTAATATTTAAATCTTTGCCTTTTGACGTAAGTCCAACTTTCTTAAGTTCTAGGGCAATTAATTTTTTGATTAAGTCTTCTTTGGAAATATCCGCTAACACTTCTAATACATCATTGATGCTTTCCTCTTTGATGGATTCATCTATGGGACTTTTTGCAATATGCTCAGCCCAATTATGCAATCGAAAAGTCAGCACTTCCTTATTGCTAGGAATATGTAATTTTGAAAATTCGATTTTTAAGCTTCTTTGTAATTGCTTAATCTTTCTTACACCACTTGGAGGGATGAATGCAACCGAAATACCTTTATTTCCAGCACGACCGGTACGCCCTGCACGATGTGTATAATACGCCAATTCATCAGGAAGGGAGTGGTGGATGACATGCGTAATACTATCCACATCTATCCCTCTAGCGGCTACATCAGTCCCAACCAAAACTTGTAGGGCATGTTTCTTGAAGCGACCCATCACTCTGTCTCTTTGGGCTTGACTTAAGTCACCATGCAATGCATCCGCCTTATAACCAGCCTCCATTAATTGCTCTGCAACAGCTTGGGTGTCACGACGTGTTCTGCAGAATACAATACCACGCATATTAGGGTTTACATCCAAAATACGTTTGATGGTTTCCATCTTGTCACGATTCTTTACCAATGCATATTTATGCTCAATGTCCACATTGACTTGATTGGTGGTATTGACTTTGACTTCGGCTGGGTCTGTCATGTAGCTATTGACGATTTTTCGAACGTCTTTTGCCATCGTTGCCGAAAAAAGCCAGATATTCTTCTCAGCAGGTGTATGAGAAAGAATGCTATTTAAGTCTTCTTGAAAGCCCATGCTTAACATCTCATCGGCTTCATCCAGAATAACGGTTTTGACCTTGTCAAGATAGATTTTCTTTCTATTGATTAGGTCCAATAAT
>CAYRVZ010000213.1:0-5470 GCA_964427815.1 uncultured Saprospiraceae bacterium
TGCAAAAGACTGGTAATATTTATGAATCTCTTGCCATTGCCTCCAAACGTTCTAAGCAATTAAATATGGATCTCAAGGAAGAATTGAGCCGTAAGCTTAGAGAATTTGAAGAGACTTATGACACCATTGAAGAAGTACAGGAAAATAAAGAGCAAATCGAAATCTCTAGATTCTATGAGCGAATCCCTAATCCCGCGGTAATCGCTTTGAGTGAATTTATGGAGGATAAGCTTTCGCATAAATATGCTGAAGAAACTCAGCCAGAATATTAATATTCTGGGTGGGTAATTAATTATTCAGCCAAATAAAAGTAATGAAGACACTTGCCGGAAAAAAGATAATACTAGGTATTACGGGGAGTATTGCCGCCTATAAGGCGGCTTTTTTTGTTCGTTTACTTATCAAAACAGGTGCCAGCGTCAAAGTCCTAATGACGCAAAGCGCGACTAACTTCATTAGTCCTTTGACGCTTTCTACACTCTCTAAGCATCCCGTGGTTACAGGGATTTCGGATGGAGATGAATGGAGTAACCATGTTGAACTTGGACTTTGGGCAGATGCCATCATCATCGCTCCAGCCACCGCAAATACTATCGCCAAAATGGCAAACGGTATTTGCGATAATATCTTGAATGCAGTTTATCTTTCCGCTAGATGTCCTGTTTTTATTGCGCCAGGCATGGATTTAGATATGTGGACACATCCTTCTACTCAAGAAAATATCCTAACGCTTTTGAATTTTGGTCATAAGTTAATCGAACCCGAATCGGGGGAGTTGGCCAGCGGACTAGTGGGGAAAGGTCGTATGGCAGAACCCGAAAACTTAGTGAAAGTACTCGTTGATTTTTTCCGAAAGGAACAGTCCCTTGCGGGAAAAACGGTGCTTATTACGGCAGGGCCTACCTATGAAGCCATTGACCCCGTGCGATTTATAGGTAACTACTCGTCAGGTAAGATGGGTAAAGCACTTGCAGAGAAAGTAGTGGAAAGAGGCGGACAAGTAAAATTGATTCTAGGGCCCACAAAGCTTCGAATAAAACATCCGGCTATTGAAATTATTTCCATTACGTCTGCCTTAGAAATGTTTGAGGAAGCTAAGAAGTATTTTGCGCAAGCAGATATTGCGATCATGGCTGCAGCCGTAGCAGATTTTAGACCCAAGCATGCCGCTAAAGAAAAATTAAAAAAGAAAACGGGTACAGAGGAAATGACCATCGAATTGATTAAAAATCCAGATATAGCGGCGACTCTAGGTCAAATAAAACGTACAGACCAAGTCCTGATTGGATTCGCATTAGAAACAGAAAATCCCGTTGCAAATGCGACCCGTAAACTAACAAAAAAAGGGCTTGACTTCATCGTGCTTAACTCTTTGAAAGACAAAGGGGCGGGATTTAACCATGACACCAATAAGATTACACTGGTCTTTGAAGGCAATAAAACCCAAGAATTTCAGTTAAAAAATAAGCTAGAGGTCGCCGATGATATTTTGGACGCCATCGAAAATATTAAAACCGAACACAAATAAATACAAATGAAAGGATATTCTATTTTGATTCTTTTTTTCTGCGCTACACTCGCACTTCAGGCGCAAGAACTAAAGGCAACCGCAAAAGTGGCGACGCCTAAGTTGCAAACAACCGACCCAAAGGTTTTTAAAACATTAGAGCAATCTGTAGAAGATTTTTTGAATGGACAAAAATGGACAGAAGACTTTTTTGAGGATGAAGAACGTATCAAGTGTAGTTTTCAAATAACCATCACTGAAGAACTAGGAGATAATAGATTCAGAGCGGATTTAGCGATAAAGTCTTCCAGACCGATATTTGGAGCCAGTCAAGAAACCGTTATGTTTTCGCATTTGGACAAAGAATTAGAATTCTCTTACCAAGAGTTTCAGCCGATCCAATATACCAAAAATGGATATACTGATGAACTGAGCCAAGTGTTGGCTTTTTATGTTCATATTATTTTGGGTTTAGATTATGACTCTTTCTCAGAAAATGGAGGCACCATTTATTTTCAAGAAGCTGGCAATATTATAAACATCGCGCCGAAAAGTGCTGGGTGGAATGCTTCGAAAAAGAATAATCGTTTCCAAATATTTGAAAGCATCACCAATCCGAGGTCGATTCCCTTTAGGAAAGCCATCTATCAGTATCATCGCCAAGGACTAGATGTGATGGCTGATACACCCGAAACGGGTAGAGATAAAATCATGAACGCTTTAGAAAAAACAAATCAGGTGAATAAGGACTTTCTAAATGCCTTTATTCTTCAAATTTTTGCCAATTCTAAAACGACAGAGTTGGTAGAAATCTTTAAACAGGCTCCATCCAATCAGAAATCCAAGTTTGTGACCATCATGTCCAAAATAGATCCAACGAAAGCTCGAAAGTATCGCGCAGTAAATGGACGTTGAACCCTAAAGTTTCTTATATTTGCTACCGAAGTAGTAATAAATAAATGAGTTGGTTTAAAAGAATCAGACAGAAATCCTTGGAGCCAGTCGTTTTTAACGCCTATGCATTTGGCAGGTTTAGTGACGCGTTTAAGACTCCAGAAAAATATGATATTTGGGATGATGCCATTGTGTTATTTGATGATGGAAGGCGATTCTCCGCTTATAAGCGCTTTTTTGAATATTTGAAGAACGAAGGCGAAAAAAATATCTCAATCACTTCTGAACAAGGGACACTTAAATTTGAAGTCATACAAGGATCAAAAAGTATTGTCGGAACGATTACCTCTAAAACGATTCATATTCAGGCTTTAATGGCAACTGCTGAACATTACCCAGAAACATTATTATTGAATTTGCTTACTGAAAACTATAATCTTAAATTTTGTAAATACACACTGAGCAATAAACAATTGCTTTTGGTTTCGCATTCATTGGTTCAGGTGACTTCGCCATATAAGCTTTATTACACCCTCAAAGAAATTGCACTGGCCGCAGATAAAAAGGATGATCTGATTTATAGCCAATATGGCTTAATGAATCCGACCTTAAAAAAAATGCAACCCCGTGAAAGAAAATTAGTGAGTGCTCAGTTCATAAAAGACCTTTTCCAAAAGGTAATGACTATAAAGGAGGTGGGGCCGATTGATACAGTAAAGTACCCAAGTTCGCTACGATATTTGCTATTGGCGGCAGCTTATAAAGTTGATTTTTTGATAAAGCCAGAGGGGCTATTAATGGACTACCTTGAAAAGATTGACAGATTGGCCTTTTCGGGACAATCCAATGACCCCAATACTATCAATGAAGAAATTCTTAAAATATTTGGGTTGATAATACAAATTCCAAAAAAAAGAATGATGGAGGAATTATATGTGACTGACGCCACATTTGGGTTTAATCCAGTCATTCGCTCCGCACAAATTAGAGACACTATTTTTTCAGAACTACCTACACTAGATTGGTATGTAGAACAAGGGGCAACTCATTATGCCGAGGCTATTGTTGATTTTATAGTGGGTTATTTATTGTTTAATTTTTCGGTGCCGCCTCCATGCAAAGCATTGTTTTTGTTATTTTATCGGATACGGCATCCCGCCTATTTTAAAATTATTGGGATGGAGGATGTATCTTTTAACGAAAGTAAAAAATTTCCGAGTGTCGTCAAAAAGGAGATCAAAAAAATATTGAAGCAATATGAAAAAAGTTTTCCATATGCTGTAGCCCCCTTGGAAGTATTAGAATATGAGAATCGACCCTTGTTTTACAAACGATTTCTTGAGATGATTGCGGAAATTAATTTTACCCCAAAATAGATGGAAAAATCTGGCATTAATAATACAATTAATATCATCTTGGCATCACTTGGATACGCCGAAGATCAATCTTATGTGGCATTAAATTTGTGGGAACTATATAATGGTAGCGTCCAGATTACTATTGCCTATAATAAAGATACTGGTTTTATTTTTGGCGATGCGATTCTCTGTTCACTCCCAGAAGAACCTTCCAATAAGTTATTAGCTTTTTTGCTTTCGCAAAATAATGAACCCGACAGAATACGTTTGTCCGTAAAAGATCGGATGATTGTGTTGAGTTGGACCGCTTACGATAAGTATTTTTCGCTAGAAACTGGTGGAACTATTATCAAGGAGCATTTGGCGAAAGCAGACTTTTTAGATGATTTTTTAGTAAAAGAATACGGTTGTAGGTGGCTAGCTTCAGAAGAATAGTCATTTTCTACCTAAATTCTTACTTGAAAAGAAAATAATTACTAACTTAGCACCTTAGAAGAGCGGTCTTTTTCTCTGCTTTTAGAATAAAGCAGAAATGAATTTCGTTTTAAAACAGCAATTTCCCTATTGAATGTATCTTCTAAATGCTAAACCGCACTTTAATTTAATTAAGATGATGATTACAAGACTAACGCAAAAAATTGGACTTTTTGTTTTTCTGATGGCTTTTGGGCTTTCAGCTCAAGCTCAGGATATTCACTTTTCCCAATTTTATCTCTCTCCACTTAACTTAAACCCAGCTTTCACGGGTGTCATGAATTGTAGTGGCAGAGTCAGTGGAAATTACCGAAATCAATGGGCGAGTATCTTAAAAGGAAATGCTTTCTCTACCTTTTCCGTGTCTTACGACCAAAAAATACCTGTGGGTAGAAGCGATTATTTCGGCGCGGGCATCACTTTGTGGCGTGACCAAGCAGGTTCTTTGAGCTTCGGTACCATGCAAGCAAGATTGTCAGGTTCATACAGTAAAAAAATGGGCGGCTATAGAAATAAGGCACATTATTTTGTGGTAGGAGCGGAAGGTGGATATTCCCAAAGAAACGTTGATTTTACAAAAGCTCAATGGGGTAACCAATACAACGGAGAAGGCGGATTTGATGAAGGTATCCCAAGTTATGAAACATGGACACGTGACCAATTTGGTTTTGTAGATGTAGGTGCTGGATTACTTTGGTTTTCTGTTTTTGATGATATGACCAATTTTCATATAGGTGGCTCATACCACCACATCAATCGGTCAAATGTATCTTTCGACGAAGATGGTAGAGTATCGATGTACTCGCGAATCTCCGGACATGCGGGTGGAGAATTCATGATCAGCGATAGAATTGGATTGGGCCCCAAAATAGTAGCCTTCTTCCAAGGGCCAAGTAAAGAAATAAATGGCGGAACAAATGTCAAATTCGTATTAGGCGATAATAGACAATTTTATCAAGCCGTTCAATTTGGTCTATGGACTAGACTGGCTAATAAGCTAGACAAGAAGACTCACATGGATGCATTAATCTTAACCACCCGTTTTGATTATGACCAGTTTTCTTTAGGTTTTAGTTATGATATTAATACTTCCTTGTTGAGACAAGCAACACGCTCCAACGGAGCTTTTGAATTCTCATTGGCTTATAAGATTTGTGGCCCTGAAAGGCGGGGTGTTTATTGCCCTAATTTTTAAGAGATGCTTCCTTCGGTCGCGTTCATTGCTTCCTTCGGTCGC
>CAYRVZ010000214.1:0-5469 GCA_964427815.1 uncultured Saprospiraceae bacterium
CCGAATACACCATACAAACTCGTAATCATAATCCCTCCCTTAAAAATCAAGACTAATGCAGCCGCTATCTGTCCAAGCAGTTTTTTCCAAGGCGCCAAAGACATAATATCATCCCGAACCCCAATTAGAAAAATAATCAGAAAAGAACCAAGGATATACTGCAATTCAGGGAAAGAATTAAAAGGTGACCAAAAAACAACCGAAAACATCATCCCAGCAAATATACCAATACCGCCCAATGACGGAGTAATCTCTGTATGAGAAGAGCGTCCATTAGGCACATCGTATAGCTTCTTTGCCTTTGCCACATTTATGATCGGAGGCATCAGAAAGAGCGTCAACGCAAAGGCTGATAAAGCACTTATTAAAGGTATATATTCCACAAAGTGATGTTATTTTTGTTTTGTTCGGCTCGACAAAAGTAAGGAAAAATACACTCTATTACAATATTTTTATTCCCAACCTTCGAATGCGGCTATCATTCCAAAAACTTCCCTACTTTAGCGATATTATTTAACAACACACACCTCCTTGACACAAGAAGACTACAAAGCCCTAGCCCACACCATCCCTACCTCTCCAGGGGTATATCAATATAAGGACGCAAAAGGAGTCACTTTGTACGTCGGCAAGGCAAAAAACATCAAAAAACGTATTGCCTCCTATTTTGGGCGTAAAAAAGGCATTACGAACAAAACCAAAACCATGCTCCGGCATGCTAAAACCCTTGAATTTACACTAGTCGAAACAGAAATTGATGCACTTTTGCTCGAAAGCACCCTCATTAAAAGTCTCCAGCCTAGATACAATGTGATGCTCAAGGATGGTCGGTCATATGCGTATATTTGTATAAAAAAAGAACGATTCCCAAGAGTTTTCATGACTTATCGAGTGATTCGGGACGGCTCAACGTACTTTGGACCTTATACGAGCAAGTATAAGGCTCGGATATTATTGGATCTAATCAAGGATCTATTTAAGCTCAGGACTTGTACATTTACCCTTTCGGAAAAAAACATCCAAGCGGAAAAGTTTAAAATATGCCTTGAATATCACATTAAAAATTGCGAAGCACCTTGTGTCAATTATGAATCCGAAATAGCTTACAACCACAAAATCAAACAGATAAAAAACATCTTAAAAGGCCATTTCCTGCCCGTAAAAAGCTACATCAAAGAAGAAATGCTTCGACAAGCTGAATTATTACATTTTGAGCGAGCGCAAGGGTTAAAAGAAAAACTAGTCATCTTTGAAAATTATCAGAGTAAATCTACTGTGGTTTCCACCAGTATCCGAGACTTAGATATTTTTTCTATTCAGGCTGATGATGCTTTTGCTTATGTCAATTATATTAAGATAATAGACGGCGCCATCATCCACACGCATACCACAGAGATGACCATGAACCTCAACCAAGATTTAGCTCAATTATTAGCATATTCCATTCCTATTTTGCGCAAGCGATTCCAGAGTATTGCTCCTGAAATTGTACTCCCTTTTAAGGTTCTACTTTCTCAAAAAGACATCACTCAAACGATTCCTGCCATCGGAGACAAAAAAAAGTTATTAGACCTTTCGGAAAAAAATCTAAAGTTTTTCATCTTGCAAAAATTAAAAAAATCTAGTGAATACGTTCGGCAAAACCCCACAGAAAGAATCCTGTCCACCTTGCAAAAAGACTTGGATATGAAGGAGTTACCTATTCATTTAGAATGCTTTGACAACTCTAATCTCATGGGCACCAACCCAGTCTCTTCTTGTGTTGTATTCAAAAATGGTAAACCGTCCAAAAAAGATTATCGCCACTATAATGTCAAAACAGTAGAAGGCCCCAACGATTTCGCATCCATGGAAGAAGTAGTCTATAGACGGTACAAAAGACTACTTGATGAAAAACAAAATTTACCGCAGTTAATCATCATTGATGGGGGAAAAGGGCAACTTAGTTCCGCTGCAAAAAGTCTATTAAAATTAAAAATATTAGACCAAGTTACAGTCATTGGCATTGCCAAAAGATTGGAAGAAATTTTTTATCCAAACGAATCGATTCCGCTGTATATTAATAAAAAATCCGAATCACTGAAACTCATCCAACATGCTCGGAATGAATCGCACCGTTTTGCCATTAATTTTCATCGTTTAAAGAGAACCAAAGCCATGCTGCATAGCGAACTCCATGACATACCTGGCATCGGACCCAAAACAGCTAAAAAGCTACTGGACCACTTTGGCTCAGTCAAAAAAATACGAAGCGCGAAATATGACGATTGGGTCTCAGTGATTGGCAAAGCTTTGGCGGAAAAGCTGCAGAGTTATTTTAATGGCTAGCTTAGGTTAGTTAGTGCGTTGCAGATGGGCTGAACTACTACGTAGAATACTGCAACCCAGTGCATCGTCAACATATCCCAACAAAATCAAATTATTTCGTACCTTGCAACTTCTTACAGCAAAACCACTCTTTAATAGGGGTTTCGTCTTGATAAACGAACAAATGAGAATACATAAAGAAGGTACACCGACTATTCTGATCGTCATCATTAGTCTTTCAGTTGCTACATGGCTTTCATTTAGCCGACTCCCCTATAATTGGGCGATGGTGAGTGCCCTCTTAGCTGTGGCCATCGCCATTGTGATTGTTCGATTTTTCAGACATCCAGTACGAATTCCTGCGGTCATGCAGGATAATTTGGTCTATGCTCCAGCAGATGGCAAGGTGGTCGTCATTGAAGATGTAAAGACAGAAGACTTTGGCCTTAAGACACAGGTTTCGATCTTCATGTCTCCCCTCAATGTTCATGTGAATTGGAGCCCAGTCATTGGCGTAGTGAGCGAAAGAGATTATTTTCCTGGACGACATTTACCCGCATGGCACCCTAAGTCCTCCACCGACAATGAAAGAATGCGTGTCATTGTGCAAACCAATAGTACAGAAGTCGTTATCCAACAGATAGCCGGCATCATGGCTCGTCGTATCTGCAATTATATGCAAGTGGGGGATAAAGTAAAGCAAGGCACAGAATTAGGCTTTATCAAACTAGGATCCAGAGTCGATATATTCTTGCCTACTTCCGCAAAAATCAAAGTAAAAATTGGGGATAAAGTAAAAGGTATCGGGACTATAATAGCAGAAATTTAAGCTTCCTACCAAGCAAACAAGAAGTCAAACACAGGTAGGATTTTATTATCTTTTCCGTAAGGAAAACGGCCCGAAGTCTGCAAGACCCCTACTCGAATGGCAAATTTGTCTGATTTATTCCACTGAACTTTTAACCGATGCTCAATAATACTGCCTTTGTAGGCTTTCGTCAAAAAGAAAGCGTCAAAATCATAAGCATACGTAAACCGTCCAAACAATTGCCCATTTAAATCTAAAGTGAGATAAGGCGTTGTAAAATTATTATAGGAATAAGTTCGAGGATAGGCAAAGAAATATTCTATTTCAGGAAAGCGTTTGTCCTTTCCAAATGAAAAAGTCATGTCCAACCCTATTCCTCCATTTATTTCAAAATTAGGGTTAAATTTTCGTCCGATTGAGATTGAATTATTCAGTTGAATCATTTGAGGAATCTTTGAAGTAGCCGGTAGTATTCCGCCCGTTCCTCTACGAGCTATGACCTTATATAAAAGCGTTGGATAGGCCAAATTGTGCTTGGACATAAGATTATATGATCCAAAAGATTTCCAATATTTTTTTAGACCTACGTGGGGCATTATAAAAAAATAGATCGGATGTATTTTTAATTCTATAGAATCTCTTAGCCCCATTTTCAAGGGTGCAAAAAGTCCAACTTCTTTATTCCCTTTTGGTAATAATTGACTTCCATTGGTGGACCATTGTGCTTGAGCGGCAAATGCCATCAACCCAATCAACAATCCAATTGTTATTCTTTTCATTCTCGGTTTTTTAATGACCATCAATTCAAGATATACTTAACAGAAAGTGGGGCATGATCAGATAAAGGCATCGTCTTATAGCCACCGATATCGCCACTTTGGTGCACCACCCCTGAACCTTCTTTAAACTCGCCGTTTGTAAAAATATAATCCAATTTTCTATTCCAAAACCCTTCTTTGTCGGAGGTAAAAGAAAAGAACTTTGCGTTGTCTAAATTATATCGCACTATCGATATCGCTGGTCTATAGTGCGTATAAAAAGGTGTCAACAAGTCTAACTCCTCCTTAAAAGAAGCTGTTTCATAATCGGGATCTCCCTTGCAGGCATCGTCATCAAAGTCTTCATACGTCACACTCCCTGGAGGGATGACATTAAAATCTCCCCCTAAAATAAATTCTTTATTAGCCCCTTCTATGATATCGATCTCGTCCTTTATTTTTTTTAGTTGTTTTTGGCGTGTATCATCCGTAGAATAAGCAGAGGTGTGCGTATTCAAAATACTCAATTCTTTTTCTTTTATACTCACCGACACTTTCAAAATATTTCTACGCAAGTAAAAATACTGAACGATTCCGCTCTGTTCTTCTATCAATGGCAATGGAATACGCTCAGCATTACTCAAAGGATATTTTGATAAAATCGCATTTCCAGAATTTACACGACCGATACCATCACTGGGCACATAGTCTGCTTGCCACTGAGAAGCATAAAAGGCGTAATTCAAATCTGTATTATCCAAAATCCACTGTAATTCATCCACATAAGCAGAACGTTTTGAATTCACATCTACCTCTTGCAATAAAAGAATATCTGGATCTAATTGTTTTATCTGCTGTCCTATACCCTGCATATTAGATTCCACTTCCGCTTCGGTCATCAATACACGCTCACCATAACAATCAAAGAAGAAATCTATCCGTCCTCCACCAAATTTAATATTCCAGGTGACCACATTCAATGTATCCTTTGCCTGTGTTTCAAATAAGGTTTTACTTTCGTAAAAAATAGCTGTTTCACTATTTGCATCCTTTTCAATCTTTGTATCAAAAGGATCACAAGAGACCATCAGACTCATCAGTAGGATAAACAGCCCTCCTATTCTGAAAGAGAAATATTTCATAAGCTTTATTTTCTTTGGTAAAAGTAACAATCTCTTTTAATTTTAACTTACCTTTAAGGATAAATAATTCAATTATGCCCTACGCTATTCAATCCAAACTCACCCATACGAAACCGTCCATTTTTTCGGTCATGTCTGCGCTTGCACGAGAAGAAGGAGCGCTCAATTTATCACAAGGCTTCCCAGATTTTGGAATTGACGCCTCTTTAATGAAACACCTTAATGAAGCCGTTAGAATGGGCTTAAACCAATATGCGCCGATGGCTGGGCTCCCTGCTTTACGAGAGCAAATAGCCCTAAAAACAGCAAAACTCCATGGAAAACAATATGATGTCGAAACAGAGATAACCGTCGTACCAGGGGCTACATTAGGGATTTTTGCGGCTATTTCCGCTGTCATCAATCCAGGAGATGAGGTAATCATTTTTGATCCTGCTTACGATTCTTATCAACC
>CAYRVZ010000215.1:0-5464 GCA_964427815.1 uncultured Saprospiraceae bacterium
AAATAGTTGAATGCTGTACCTATACTCTTTTGGCGTTGAAAAATTGGTCGTTTAAATAGAGGATTCATCTGTAGATTTTATGGTTCTTGAAAGAGGTCTGCGAAATACGGTATTTAATACACAAACTCCGTGTAAGCTAGGGATTTGCTATCAATAAAGTGGCTTCTTTATCGCATAGAAATAATAATTTCCTACACCATACATTACATCACTTTCTTCTGACACACCCACTCCTCCTCTAAAACTTCTCGAACCATATTTCCACTTTAATTGTCCAGTATTCACATCTGCAACTATCAGGCGAGGATCCGTTAAATAAATACGATCTCCGAGAACCTTTAAATTCATAACACAGCAATAGCTAATCCTGTTATAATAGAGTCGCTCGCCAGTATATGCATCAAAACCTATCAAATAGCCTTGGTCTGTAATGGTAATCAACTTGCCACTCGACAATATGTAATTACTGCTAACCATTCCCGCATTATCCACTTTCACCTTCCATAACTCCTCCCCTGTCTCAAGGCTAAAACAAAAAACCGTAAAAAGAGTCAAAAAATAAACCCGATTATTGATTTCATCTATGACAGGTGGATTTACCATATTACTCACATCCGTTGGGGCTAGATGCTGTGCACGCCATTTTACCTTCTTTTGAGTCAGGTTATAGCATATCAATTCCGTATCATGCCGAGGAGGTGGTGATATGCGACCCCTCCGATCTTGAAAAACCAACAGGGTATCTCCATTGGCTTCAATATAGCCAGATGGAGGGCACAAGCTTGAATCGTATTTTGTGTCATGATCTTTTAGCGAATAAAATATGGGTTGCCAAATTCCATCATGTATATCAGCCATATAGAGGACTGTAGAATCGGAATATTGGCAATTTCCATATCGTCGTGTAGAATAAAAAATCTTATCCCCGAATTGAGTTGTTAATATATTTTCTCTTTTTTCTATATTACTCCAGAGGGTCTCTCCCGTATTTAAGTCTATGCCATAATGCTCATGAGTCGAGTTCAAGTAAAGAAAATCTTCTCCGATTAATTCAGAGTGCTGAAACCCCGGAGTCCTATTTGGGAGATAATCTGACCATTCCCAGATTAATTCCTTTGTAATCCCATTTATCATTCTGACTACTTCCATTTGATGACCAGGCCGCCTAGTAGAGTACAACACTCTATCATTTGATAGCAAGGTCGTCCCCAGTGTCGTTACATAAAGCAAAGAATCTGGCCATCGTTCTTTCCAAACCACCATAGTATCACATTCCTGATCAGGGCAAGGATCTAATCCAACTGGATTTTGCTCCACTGGCATAGGTAAACAGCCAATTAGCCCCGCTACAAGAATAAAAAATATTGTGTTTTTCATATTGTTATTAATTGTCAATTTAAATCGTTTATCATAATAGCCAGTATATAACTTTCGAAGTTTAATCTCTAAATTTTCATCATTCCGCATTTGCATGTGGATGGATCCTCTCATGACAAAATCGTCTTTTTTGTAGTCAGGTGAATTTTCTGTAACGGCCGCTCCAGCTATATCTTCACGTAGATGTTTTCGACAATTCTGGTAAACTCCTGTTCCATGATGGTTGCCATATCTAATTGAGTCAAATTTTCGGTATTTTCCACTAAATAATAGCTTTTTTGAATCTCTCGATGTGTTTCCTTTAAAAGAAAGTCATTTGGAGGAATTGTACTTACTGTAATTTTGTCTTAGACCAGGAAAATAGTGCTTATTAGGAGAAATAAGCAACCCACGGCACTTTTAGTCGTGTTCGATTAGTCTTGGACTCTTGAACTCTAAAAAGTTGGTTCATCTTTGAAAATTTTAAAGACTTATAAATTACTAACTGTACAAAGATAAGAATATATATTATAAAAGGCAATCAAATAATAAAAAAAAGATAGATCTTATTATTTATTATTTGAATTCAGAACTAACGTAGACCTAGGCAAGATTCGACTGATACCTGCAGAAGCTAACTGAAGTGCCCCCAATATGAATTGGGGGTTTGTTCGAGTTGCCATGGACATGTGCGTTACGTTCTGGCAGGTAGTCTATTGACTCAAAAGCTAAATAGAACCTGATATACCGATTATAAAACAATCCACCGTTGAGCCATTTTTTGCGCAAGCGACAACAACCCTTAGCACGAGCGGTACTAAATCAGCAGACCTTACTTCGTCCCGACTACAACATACTGATAAATCAAACTAGTAGAATCAATCGTAAAATTTTCAAAACCCGCTTTCGCCAAATCGGCTTTTACTTCTTCGGGTGCTAACTTGTGGTCTATCGGTGGTCCGATGGGGACTTCCTCTTTCTTAAAATCAACAATAAAAACCTTCCCTTCTGGACTTAAACCCTTCATACATTTTTTCAAATAAGCTACCTTGTCGTTAAAGTGGTGATAAGTATTAACAATTAATAATACATCAAACTCACCGTCTTTCAATTCAGGATCATCATACGCCACCAATCTAGTCGTTAAATTCTGCACCTTATCTTTGGGTAATTCTTCTTGCATATATTTAATAAATCGCTCGTCCACATCAATGGCTATCACTTCTTTGGCTTTGGGCGCCAATCGGAAAGCAAAATATCCAGTTCCTGCTCCTATGTCCCCAACCTTTCTATCTGATAAATCACCCATCATTTTGATCACTAAATCTGGTTTTTGCCAAGCTGCTCGATCGGAGCTTTCAAACGCATTGACTAACTTGTCAAAATCGGTTTTATTCATTTGAATATTGGAAGGGTTGTGATCGGTGGAGTGGTCTCCATGGTGGCTTTCCTTCTCGTGTGACGCCCTGCGGGCTACTTCACTAGGTTTAGATTCATTGCACGCCAGAAACAGCAGAAGAATAGGTAAAATTAAATATTTCATCTTTTTTTTGATGGGTTAGAAATTTGAGTAAACAAAACAGAGACTACTATCTATTTTGTTTTTTGTATTCAGTGAAGGTAAGGTTCTTTAAGTGTTAATCCTCACCTTTGCGGTTCTCTCCAGATGTCGCGCTCCCTTACTCTTTGCGTCTTCGCGCCTTCACAGTTCCGATCCACATGTCGCGCTAATACCTATTCCGCCAACTGAACCACAAATTTAAAATTATCTCTAAAGAGTTTGGTAGCGATAGCTAAAAGAATGATTCCAAATATTTTTCGCAAGATATTCGCACCCCCTCTGCCGAGTTTTTTGCTCAACCAATCAGAGCTCCGCAATACGATATACACCACTAAAATATTAAGCATGATTGCTATTTCAATATCAATCGCTTCGTATTTTGCTTTTAAAGATAAAATAGTTGTCAAACTACCCGCTCCTGCAATCAATGGAAAAGCAATCGGCACGATAGAACCCGAAGCCCCTCCTGGCTCTTCTTTAAACAACTGAACTCCAAGGATCATTTCAAATCCCATCAAAAAAATCACTATGGCTCCTGCCACCGCAAAAGATTCTACATCCACTCCAAACAACCCTAATAAAGGCTCTCCCAAATATAGAAACAACGTCATCAATATAAAAGCAACGAAAGAAGCCTGAAGAGATTCTATCTTAGTTCCTTTCTTCTTCATATCAATAATAATCGGAATAGATCCTAAGATATCAATGACAGAAAATAAAATTAAGAAAATGGAAATTATTTCTTTAAAATTCATCGAAAGATTATTGAGCTATTTCAATAGAACTTGCTGCCATATTCAGGAAGGCTGAATGCGATAAGGCACCATCTTGGCGCTTTAATACATTACCATCGGCATCCAAGAACAAAAGTGTCGGCAACACATTCACACTAAAAATCCTATTCAAATTTGGGCCATTTCCTTTTTCTACATTGACTTTATAACTAATAAAATGCTCGTTCATCGTTGCCGCAAACTCATCATTCATATATAACTCATCGTCCATTACTTTACAAGGCGCGCACCAATCCGCATACATATCAATAAAAACTAATTTATTCTCCTTCTTTGCTTTATCTAATACATCTGATAGATATTCGGATCTCATAAAGTTGAGCGGATAGCGGCTTAGTTCATCATGAATAGGCGTATCTTTCTTTTTGGGTGTTTTTTTGGAAGTCCCACAGGCTGAGAATACTGCAGCAATAGTCAGTAGCAGAAAAATGTTTTTAAAAAGATTCATGGTGTTTTCGTTCATCAGGATTGTCAAAGGGCAAAGTAGCCTATATAACGCAACTTATACAAAAATAGTTGTATGTGTGGGCATTGATTATTGAGTCCGGTGACTAGCCCTTAGTAATTTGTATTTTAATTTGGTTTCTTTGTAAGAAATACCTGCAATTACCCACCCATAATACCCGTCTAAAAAGCCAAGTTGAATGAAGTAACCAGAGACAAATCGGACAAGAGGACTAAAAAAAACTTTATAAAGCGGGGCTTTTTTCCCATGAATTGCATAAGACTTAGCCGCTATCCTAGCAAATTTTTTGGACTGAATGCGATGTTCTTCAACATGGTAATAACTATAGTGAAGTAAATCTCCTTCAAGGTGTTTTGTTTGTGTGTTGGGTTTCATAATAAAAGTATCATGGGGATTTTTGCCGCCCCATTTTCCTTTTGTTTTATCCCAAAGGCGTAACTTCTTATCTGGATACCAGCCCCCGTGCTTAATCCATTGGCCACAATAATTATTCAGCCGATTAAAGGTATATCCATCTGCTTGCCCCTTTTCCTTTACAGTTAAAATAGAGGCTCGAAGTGTCTCAGAAAGCGCCTCGTCGGCATCCAACGACAACACATAAGGGTATGATGCCTGAGTAATCGCCCAATTTTTCTGCTGAATATGCCCTTCAAATTCGTGGCAAACAAACTTAACGCCCTTTGCTTCACAAATCGACCTGGTACTATCGGTAGAATAAGAATCAACCACCACCACTTCATCCACGATTTCAGCCAAAGAGTCGATACACCTAGCAATGTTTCTTTCTTCATTAAAAGCGATGATTACAGCAGAAATTTTTATCGAAGGCATATCTTAGGAATATTGACTACTTTTCAGTAAATACGCCACAAAAATAGGTGCTTTTCATAAAACATTCCGACCCAAATCTCGTATGACGACTAAGATGCAATTTACCTTGCGGCAAAGTCTAAATCTTCGCCTATATTTGCAGCTTCAAATTCACGAAAACCGAAAGATGAAAATTCTTGTTACTGGAGGCACTGGTTATATTGGTAGCCACACTGTTGTAGATTTATTGGATAATGGCTTTGAAGTTATTACCATTGATAACTTTTCTAATTGTCATGGCACTCAAGTGCTAGAACGTATTGAAAAAATAACGGGCACTAAAGTCAAAAACTACCAAGTCGATTTAACCGACTTAGATAAAACTAGGGTGGTTTTTGCCGAAAATCAGACATCGTAGGCATAATTCATTTTGCGGCGCATATTTATGTCAATGATTCTGTTTTACACCCAACAAAA